>USOF01000063.1 GCA_900556285.1 uncultured Collinsella sp.
CCGCGGGTGCAGGCATCCTCGCAACGGCGGTTGCAGATGCGGCCGCAGATGGCGGGCAGCGGGTTCTCGCGCTTGATCAGGGCCAGAGCATCGGTGTAGCGACCCTGGGCGGCGAGCTTGAGGTAGCCCTGGACGGCGATGTGCGCGGGGCAGGCCGTCTTGCAGGGCGCGGTGCCGGACTCATGCGTCTCGATGCGGTTGTCGTTGCGGTAGTTGGGCGACCACTTGGTGTGGTCCCACTTGGTGGCATCGGGCAGCTCCTGGCGCGGATACTCGGGCACGCGGCCGCCGGCCTTTTTGCTACAGAGCTTCTGGCCCAGTTTGGTGGCGCCGGCCGGACACACCTCAACGCAGCGACCGCAGGCCACGCACTTGTCCTTCTCGACCTTGGCGACGTAGGCCGAGCGCGACAGGTTGGGCGTGTTGAACAGTTGCGAGGTGCGCAGGGCGTAGCACACGTTGACGTTGCAGTTGCAGATGGCGAAGATCTTGTTCTCGCCGTCAATGTTGGTGATCTGGTGCACAAAGCCGTTGTCCTCGGCCTGGCGCAGGATGTCGTAGACCTCGTCGCGCGTTACATAATGGCCGCGGTCGGTCTCAACCACATAGTCGGCCATATCGCCCACGGCAATGCACCAGTCGGCGGGGTCGTCGGCGCAGCCCTCGCCCATCACGCGACGGCTCGCGCGGCAGCTGCAGGTGCTGGCGGCATATTTGCCATCGTATTTGTCGAGCCAATGCTCGATATGCTCGATCGGCACCGAGGTGCTCGAAGCATCGATAGCCTTCTCGACCGGAATGACGTGCATGCCGATACCGGCGCCTCCGGGCGGCACCATCGGCGTGGCCTTGGACAGTGGTCCCTTGGACGCCTGCTCAAAGAACTTGGCATAGACCGGGTGCTCCTCGAGCTGGCTCACGCGCATGTTGAGGAACTCGGCGGAACCCGGCACCAGCATGGGCAGCACCCACTGCTTGGCGCGCTCGGGGTTTTCCCAGTTGTACTCGAGCAGACCCGTGTAGCTCATGTCGTCGAGCATCTTCTCGATATCGGCTTCGGGCATGCTGGTGAGCTTGACCATCTCGGGCAGCGTATAGGGACGGCGCATCTTCATCTTGCAGAGCACTTCGGCCTGCTCGTCGGTTGCGGCCTCGGCAAACGACCAGTACTCGTAGCCCAGCAGCTCGTCGCGGTGCAACAGACGGTTGGTGCAGTGCTCGCACAGTTTGACGATGGCCTCGCGCGGATGCTCCGGTATCGGCGGCACGAACTCAGCGCCGATATCGGGCTCGGTATAGCTAATCCCCGGTCCGTTGAAAATCATGGTTGTCCCTTCTCTTGCCGCAGCCCGGCGAGACCGCGGCGCCCCTCTTTTTTTGCAGGCCGGGCATGCCCCATGCCGTTCACCCGCCATTAGTTGACATTGTGTCAAAAATAGTATTGACGAACCGTCAACAATATTCAAGACTGTTAGGCGAACGGTCAGGCAAAAGAGGATGAAAGGCGGCAAAAACATGGGCAACAACACAGCAGATACCTCTGTGGTCGATGCCGTTCCCGCATCCGATAGCGCGGCAAAGCGCCTGACGGGCGACGAACGCCGTCGAGAGATCCTCGATGCCGTACGTACCGTAAGCTCCGAGCTGGGCGTGTCCCACCTATCGGTATCGGCCGTGACCAAGCGAGCCGGCTGCACGCGTTCATTGTTCTACCACTACTTTGCCGATATGGACGCCGCCGTCACCGCTGTTATGGACGAGGCGATCGACGGCTTTATCTCCGAGCTCGAGCAGTGGAATGCCGGCCGCACCGTCGGAGATATCGAGGGCGCGCTCGACACCGTCGCCCCGCTCTTTAAGCGCCTGGTCGCCAGCGGCCACGAGCTGCCGAGCACGCTCACCTCGAGCAGCGGCGCGCTCTACGGCGGCTTTTTGCACAACGTGGTCCAGCGCGTGGCGCAGTATATCTGCGACACCACCGTGGTGGATTTTGTCGCCCATCATGAGCTGCGCATCGACCATGTCTACGAGACGTTCTACACCCTCATCATGGGATTGTTGATGTATATCCGCACGCACCCCGATGTGCCCGACGAGACGGTCAAGGAAATCATCGCCTCGACACTCCACATCGAGGGCTATACCGCCAAGTATCCGGAGCGCAAGCCCCAGAACTGACGGCATTTGGCCAAACTGCCCGCGATCGGAAGAGGGGCCGCGGGCGTGTGAAAGGAGAGCAGCATGCTGTTCGATGTTTGGGGTAGCGATACCCTTATCCACTGGGCCGGCTGGGCCATGGTCTTTATTGGCCTGATCGTGCTCAACGAGGTCGGCCGCCGCACCAAGCTCGGCGCGGCCATCATCTTTGGCGTGGCTCCGCTGGCCATGACCATCTACTGCGTCGCCATCGCCATCGGCGTCTCGCAGGGCGCCGAGTGGGCGCTCACCAACCCCACCCATGTGTACCAGAACAGCTGGTTCCACTACGCCAAGGTATACGCGGCGCTGGCCGGTTGCTGGGGCTTCATTGCCATTAAGTACCAGTGGGGCAAGATCGGCAAGGCGCATTGGTTCCGCGCGTGGCCGTTTGTGATCGTCGCCATCAACATCATGATCGCCGTCGTATCCGACTTTGAGAGCGCCTATCACTTCTTTGTCCTGGGCGAGTCCACCTGGGTCACCTCCGAAGGTGCTACGCAGCTGGCCGGCTGGAACAACGTGTTCAACGGCATCGCCGGTATCATCAACATCTTCTGCATGACCGGTTGGTGGAGCGTCTACGCCTCCGAGGACAAGACCGACATGCTGTGGCCCGACATGACCTGGGTCTACATCATCGCCTACGACATCTGGAACTTCTGCTACACCTACAACTGCCTGCCCACCCACTCCTGGTTCTGCGGCTTTGCGCTGCTGCTGGCGCCCACCGTCGCCGCCTTTATCTGGAACAAGGGCGGCTGGATCCAGAACCGCGCCTTTACGCTTGCTATTTGGTGCATGTTTGCCCAGGTGTTCCCCTACTTCCAGGAGGAGTCCATCTTTGTGACCCACTCCACACTCGACCCCGGCGCCGCCACCGCGGTCTCCATCGCCGCGCTGATCACCAACGTCGCCGCGATCATCTACATCGCCTACCGCGCCAAGAAGCTCGGCCGCAATCCCTACAAGCAGGATGTCTTTGAGGGCACCAGCGATTGGGAGAAGGCTACCGCTCGCCGCGCCAAGGTTGATTACGCTCACGCCGAGTAACATGCCCGGCGCGCATGCCGCTTGAATGTGAAGTCGCCCGGCCGATTCCGCGCAATGCAACGTATTGCATGCCCCCGGAAAGCGATTCGCCCGCTTTCCGGGGCTTTTTGTTGTTGCGCGCATTCACGCGCATATTCCATTCGCGCACACATTCAAAACCTCTCGCACAGATAAAATCAGATTTCCAACCGCCTGACAGCCCTATGTGACCCCAATTTTGGGTACATTGTTGTCCCGATATTGAGCTTGGGGGATATATGAATGATGAGACGATGGGCCAAGAGGATGCGGCCCAAGATGCAGAAGCATGCGCCGAGGCCCTGGAGAGCCTAGACCAGATCGCGCTGGCCGAGATTGCGTTTGACGATTCGAGCGTTGATGTGCAGGATGAGCCGGAAATCGAGGCGCAGCCCGATGATCAGGATGCAAAAGACGATGGCGCCGCGCCCACCGAAGACGAGGCGAGGCACGAGGAATCCGAATGCGAGGCCGACGACCAGCCCAAATCCGACACGAGCGAGGAAACCATCTTGCTCGACAGCTTGCCGGCCGAAGATTCGCTGACCCGCGAGCTCCCTGGCTTAGGCTCCGCGCCTGCCGTGGACGAGACCATCGCCATGGGCGATATTCCCCTGCCGTCCGTTCCCTCGGCACGCGAGGCCGAGGTTCGTCATCGCAAGATGTCGCCCAAGCGCCGCAATCTGATGGTCGCTGGCGTTGTGGCCGTCGCGCTCGTCGCCGGCGGCGCAGGCTATGCTGCCTGGAACGGATATCAGCAAGAGCAGGCTGCCGCTGTCGCCGCCAGTGCACACACGATGATGTCGGTGCAGATTGGCGTGCATGCCACGGGCCTCGACTGCTCAACTGGCTCCAAGATTCCCGTACAGGTGAGCGGGCAGGATTCCGACGGTTCTTCTGTGAGCGAAACGCTCTATGTTGACGAGCACGGCCGTGGCATCAAACTGCTACCCGGCGATTACACGCTCTCCATTGCCGCCTCCCCCATCGCGTCCGACGGCACCGTCTATACCGTGCCGACCACCAAGGCGCAGGTCACGATCAAGAGCGACGGACAGGATCTGAGTGCCCAGGCCACCTTTAAGCTCAAGGTGCCTTCGGCCGACACGGTGACTGACGACCAGATCGATGCCGCCGCCAAGTATGCCGAGGAGGGAGGCACGAGCTCCGCCGCGGCTGCCAAAGTGCTCCAGCAGGCGGCAACCGCACGGCGCGACGCCGCCGTCAATGCCGTGAGCGCGCAAAAGGCACAGGCAGCCCGCGATGCTGACGCTCGCCACAAGGCAACCGACCTCTACCAGCTCGATATCCCCGTCGAGTGGTACGGCAAGGTCGAGACTTGGCAAAATGGCAGCACGCTATGCATCTATCTTGCCGGCGACAGCGATACGCCGATTGTGACGCTCGTCGCGGTGCGCGAGGGCGAGAGCTTTACGCCCGATGAGGGCGATACGGTTTTGGGTGCGGCCAATCTAGGCAACGGTTATACCGTCTACGCCAGCGGCCCCGTCTATCCGTACGTGGTGCCCCAGACCATCAACGGACGGACGCAGAATCCCGTGTCAACCTACCCCATGGACACGGCCATTGAGCTTGTCGAGCTCACGACCGGTAACCGCTACACCTATAGCCAGATCAAGAACGTACTGGTCGGCAAAGACGGCAAGGCAGACGCCGCGACCAAACTTGAGACCGACTACCTCGCGCAAATCCTGCTGCCGAGTATCAAAGCCCAGGGCTAGCCTGGCGCAGCAAGGTGCTCCCCAACCGTGATGAAGGAGCCAGGAAGTCCTGACCCCACAGGTCCATAGATGATTAGGCAAGGAGCCACTTCCATGCGGGCGTAACGTGTACCACACCGTGCTCGCATGGAATATCGGTCTGTTCATCCATGGTAACGATTGCCGACTCGCCAAGATCAAACTGGGCCATCGAGGCATCAAGCGCGGCAATTTCGCGCTCGCGCGTTTTCTCACTTGCCATATCCGTACTCACCTGAATCAGGCTATAAGCCCGCATGAGAAGTGCGTCCCCAGCCACAAAGTCCACCTCATGGTTTTTGCTCTTCTCTTTGATCAGCAAGCGGCAGACCGATCCGACCCTCACCGCGGGAGTCCTTCTTCTTAGCGCGTTGAACACTGCGGTCTCGAGCCTCTGGCCCTGGTCCAATGCCGATGCGGGAGAGAATGCTCCAAACATCGCAGGATCGACAGCGTAGACCTTAGACGCAGACCGCATGTTATTTGCCAGTGAACGCGTGAACTCCGGCACGGAGAACAGCAGGTAGGCATCCTCATAATACTCAAGTAAGTCGCTGAGCGAATTACGACTGACGGGTATCTGTCTGCTCTTGAACTCGTTGTACACTTTGTTCACTGACAGCTCTCGTCCCGAAGATGCCATACACCGCGTCAAGAACAGCGATGCCAGGCGAGGGTTCTTGACGTCGTAACGTTCAACGACGTCCATGGCGACCGTTCGCGAAGCATATTCCTGTAGCAGCTGAATCGCGTCTGCAGGCGTCTGCTCAAGTGTCGCGATGAATCCCCCTCGTTCAAGATACCCGATCAGATGATGTCGAAGCAGCGCTGCATCGCTCGGGGAAAAGGTCGCATCTGACTCGAGAACGCTCCCCGTCTTATATCGAACGTATTCCGAAAAACTCAACGGAAAAAGCTCTCGCACAAGAGAACGACCCCTGAACTCGCTCTTAAGTTCAGAGGACAGCATCTTAGAAGAAGATCCCGTCACATAGACGGTCGCTTTCTCCGTATCGACTACACGCCGCAGAAACGCACCCCATTCGGGAATTTCCTGGATCTCGTCAAAGAAAATGTAAGCGCCCTCGGTTCGAGCAACAGGATACAGCGCATAGAACGTGTCGAGCACGTCCGCCAGCAGCGATGGCTCATACGGGCGCAAGCGCTCATCCTCAAAATTGAAGTAAAGCATCCGGTCAAGCTCGACGCCCCGGTTCTGAAGCCGCCACATCTCCTGATACAGGCGATACGTCTTTCCACAACGGCGGGCCCCCACAATCACATTTACGATGTTGTCGCGCTTTGGCTCCTGTGGGTTTCCTAGATCAAGGTCTCGCTCAAAGACCTGCGGAACCCCCTGCTGTTCAAAGTCCTTTATTTTCTGGGCGATCAAGTCGTTGAATGCCATTATTCTCCAATCTTGCTCTCTAGCTAATCAAAATTATAGTGATTTTTGATTAATTAGAGAGCAAGATTATATCTGACTTGATTAACACTTAAGCAAGTTTTTTCACTATTACTGCTCGAAGGATGCCGAGTGGCTGAGAGGACAACCAAGCTCGAATGCGACTCCCTGGACAGTCGATTTGGGACGGGACTTTTTTGACTACCCCATTACAGTTTGAGTCGTCCGAAAGGGCGGCTCTTTTCCGTTGCACGGTTAT
>USOF01000064.1 GCA_900556285.1 uncultured Collinsella sp.
CTTGTCAATCGCACGCGCGACGAGGCGGGCGCGGCGCTCAAGGTGCTTGGCGCCAAGGTTTCGGGCAGCGTGTCAAAGAAGACGAGCTATCTGGTCGCCGGCCCCAAAGCGGGCTCAAAGCTCACCAAGGCCGAGCAGCTGGGTGTGCCCGTGTTGGATGAGGCGGCACTTGAACAGATTTTGGCGACGGGTAGGGTCCCGGAGGCATAATGATTTGTTGAGGAACTGCGCAGAGGCTCAGTTCCTCAACATCTCCTTATAGTGTTTGCCTGTTCAATTTCGATATCGTTTCCCTCGTATGATCCAGATGCGTCTACCGACTCAAAGCGTGAGTAGGAAACTCTTGTCCCAACTTTGATTTGGGAAAGCTTGTCTTTGATTCGGCCAGATGAGGGGAATGTAATCCGGGTTTGCTTTCCAGCGTCGGTGTAGCGGGGACTGTTGTCTGTTTGGATTACGAGTTCCGTTCCCTCAATAGAATGAACGCTGCCGGCTCCAAAGACAAGGTAATCATCTCCTCCGCTATAGCGGGCTCTATCTGTGCATGAAGAAACGGATGCAAACATAGCGAAAATCACCAATATCGTAACCAGGGCAAAGGCCGTGGTGCCATAGCATTTTGATGGTGCCATCCGGTCTACCAAAAGACTGTTCCGTTCAATTTGACCATATTGGGCGTTGCATAGTTAATCGCTCGGGGATAAGTGTTCCATCCGTCGAATACTTCGAGCCACTGCAGTTCGATGCCAGAGCTTCCATTATGCCCAGTAAAATAGCCAGTTACCGTGACTGTATGACCTGATAGCTCGACGGATCCTTCACTGTTTCGGCTGTTGATCCACATATGATACAAGCCGATATTCCCTTGATCGATAGTTGCTCTGTACTGAGCGAATTGAGGCTGATAACCGAAAAATTGAGTATTAAGTGCTCTACCCTTTTGAGCGGCAAGACTTTTAAACGGAACAATTCCATCTGGGATGATCGTGCTTCCGTACTCGACGCCCTGATCATTGGTCTTATACGTTGTTGTGCCAGTGGCGTTCCATATTTCTTTATAATAATCGGGATTAAATTGATTAGCGTTTGAACTGGTGAGACCGTAATGCATTGATACAGCGTACAAGGCAGAAACGACGCATGCATACTTATTAGTGCGGGCTTCAACTAATGATTCCGAGACTCCTCGGAACGGTATTCCGTTTAAATCGTCTATTTGGAAATGCAACATCAAGTCATCTTCATTGATAATGACTGCATCCCATGAAGTTGGGTTATTGCTTTGAGGTGCTATACCCTTTTCGGTGACAATTGGGACAGACCGTATATTGTTATAGTTGGTTACACAGTCTCTAGTTCCTGGCACCAAAGTTCCATATTCAATATCGTTGTACGAAATTAGTACGGTTGGGTTTGTGGCCTGTTGGCCGGAATAAGTTGAAATGGCGTTTGATAGAGAAGCTGAAATCGGAAGAATGGTATCGCCGAGGGTTATCTCCTTCAGAAGCCCAGGATATGATGCGTCAAGTATTTAATAACCGTAAGGGCTTCCTTCCCTTGTGACACTGATTTCATAGCCACAGATAAGGCCGATTTGTTGGCATACGGGAACGATTTGCTCGATCTCTAAGTTCGCGGATCCGTCGACGATGGGCAACAGGGAAAGCGCGTAGTCTTGTGCTAGGTCTGATGTAAAAGCGACGGATGAGTTTGAGTCGGCAGCGAATACTCTTGTTGGGCGTGACGCGGATAAGCCGATGATCGAGGCTAGGCCGAGAAGAAACGAGCGACGTGATTGAACTCTGGGCATAATGTCTCCTGCCTATGGGGGGCAATATGCTGTCATTTTATTTGCTACATAATACAATCTAATTCGGATTAAGGTAAATGGATGGAATTGCTCGATAAATGGTAGTGATTAGCGGACCGGTATCGCGATCCTCGTCACATACGCCCCCGGGTCGTCGCTGATGATGTCGTCGATCAGGGCGATCTCGCGCGAGGGACCGGCGGGTGTCAGGTTGTGTTCGTGTATATAGCCGAGCAGCTGCTTATAGCGCGGGCCCGCTTGCCCGTGCGCGCCGCGGAAGCTTATGGTCAGGCAGCGCGCGGCGGGTCGCGTCTCGACGTCGCCCAAGTACTCATCGGTGTCATCGAGCAGCAGAAAGACCTCGTCGTAGCCATCAAAGTCGCCGGCGGCGAGGCGCTCGGCGCTAATCCCAACGCCCAAGTTGCCCAGAAAGACAAAGGTCTCGTGCTGGCCCTTCTGCAGTTGACGAATCTGCCACTCCAGCGCATAGGCGTCGGTAGGGTTGACGCGTTCGCGCAACACAGCGCAGCGAAGCTCGGGCGCATCGATTATGCAAATGGTATCGAGCTCGGTGTTCAAGGCGTCATGCAGCAGGGCAAGCCGGTTATCGATCTTGCGCGACACACGTTCGAGCTCGTGGCGCTTGTGCTCGATGAGCTCCTGCTGCTGAGCCAGCTGTCGCTGCATGAGGTCCACATCGCGCGTGGTCACAAACTCGCGGATTTGTGCGAGCGGCAAGTCGAGAACACGCAGGTGGCTGATGGTGTTGAGGGTGGAGAGTTGCCGAGATCCGTAGTAGCGGTATCCACTCGCCGAATCGATGTGCGCCGGGTCCAGCAAGCCCATCTGCTCGTAATGGCGCAACGTGCCCACACTCAGGTTGAACAAGCGCGCCACCTCGCCAATGCGGAGCAGGCCCTCGGTATGTTCAGTTGGCGAGTCGGTCATGGGACCGCTCCTTTCGGTAAAAAGCAGGGGAGAGGTGCCAGGCCTGCGTCGCCCCGCTACACCATCAGTTTGTCAAAAGCTCCGCGGCGGTTGAGTACGGTAAACGCGATAACACAGATGACCGCCGACAGAATCGACCCGCACGGCGAGGCGATACCCATGGGAAACAGCGTGTCGGAATAGGCATTCGACAGCAACCACGCGCCCGGCACGCGAATGAGCGCCACGGCCAGCACGTTGTGCGCAAAGCCGATGTAGCTCTTGCCGTATGCAGCGAAAAAGCCGCTAAAGCAAATGTGGATGCCGGCAAAGATTGCGTCGAAAATATAACTGTGCATATAGCCGGTACCGGCCGCGACCACCGCAGGGTCCTTGGCAAAAAAGCCAATAAACGCCGGTGCCACCAGCCACATCAGCACCGTGATCAGGCAGCCGTACACCACCGAGACCGTCATGGCATTCTTGAGCACCTGACGCGCGCGGTTGCCCTTGCCCGCACCGGCATTTTGCGCCGTGAGCGCGCTGACGGTGGCACCCATGGAACTCGGCACAATGAACAAAAAGCTGATCATCTTCTCGACCAGGCCCACGGCGGCAGCGTCGACGAGCCCTCGGTGGTTGGCGATGACGGTGATAAACATAAACGCCACCTGGATGCAGCCGTCCTGGACGGCCACGGGCACGCCGATCTTAAGGATGCTGCCGAGCACCTCGGGCTGGGGGCGCAGGTCGCTGCGCTTAACGTGGATGTTCGTGCGGCGGCTCTTGAGCCACACGAGCGCGAGGGCAACGCTGGCCGTCTGGGCGGTTACCGTGCCGAGCGCCGCACCCACGGGGCCGAGCCCCATGTGGCCGATAAACAGAAAGTCGAGTGCGATGTTGATGATGCACGCCACACCGATCACGTACATGGGCGAGCGCGAATCGCCCAGGCCGCGAAAGATGGCCGAGAGGATGTTGTACGCGGCGATAAAGGGAATGCCGACAAAGCAGATACGCAGGTAGGCGGCGGTGCCTTCGACCGCCTCGGGCGGCGTACCAATGAGCGCCACGATTTGCGGGCATAGTGCAAACAAGATGACGGCCAGTACCACCGAGACGCCCATAAAGAGCGTAATGGTGTTGCCGATGGCGGTCTCGGCGCGGTCGAAGCGACGCGAACCCACGGCGTGGCCGACGATGACCGTCGTTCCCATGGCTAGGCCCACGAGCGTCACGGTAATGATATAGAGCGTCTGAGCGCCATTGCCCACGGCGGTGATGCCGGCAGCGCCGCTAAACTGCCCCATCATGTACAGATCGGCCATGCCGTAGAGCATCTGCAAAAAGTACGAGAGCATATAGGGCAGGGCAAAGACCGCGATGGTCTTAAGGACATTGCCGCGTGTGAGGTCGTGTTCCATGGGCGGGGCACTTTCTGGCTTGGTTCGTTTAACTACCAGTGTAGTGAAAACCCTACAACGATTGTAGAGTCAAGGTTTGTGTCGGCAGTGGGGCGAAAAAAGTCGCGCGCACCATTATTCCGAGTGAATATGGACACACGTCACGAGAACTCGCCGCCGGCGCTAAACTTGCAGAAAACGATTTCGGAATACTTGACACCATTATTCGGCGCGCAATAATACGTGCGTTTGCGAACAACGTTTGATGGGGGTTGAACCTGCGTGCGCAATCTCAAAATACTGTTTTCCTATCTAGGGGCATACCGTCGCGATGCCATCCTCGGCGTGTTCTTTGTGTCGGTCGAGACGGTGCTCGAGCTGTTTATACCGGTCATCATGGCCAACATCATCGATGTGGGCGTGCCTGCGGGTGATATCAACTACATGCTGCTGCAGGGCGCGTACATGTTGGTGTGCGCTGCGCTTTCGCTGGTACTGGGCTTGGGTTATGCCCACACGTCCGCCCGCGTTGCTTCGGGCCTAGGCGCTAACCTGCGCGAGGCCGAGTACAAAAAGATTCAGACGCTCGCTTTTGGTAACCTGGACAACTACGACGCCAGCTCGCTCGTCACCCGCATGACCACGGACATCACCGTTATCCAAAATGCTGTGGGCAACGGCTTTCGCCCTATGGTGCGCGGCCCGGTGACGCTTATCGTCGGCCTTATCTACGCGCTGATGCTGTCGCGTCCGCTCGCCACCGTCTTTGCGATCATCTTGCCCGTGTTGGCAATCGTGCTGGGCGTCATCACCTATCGCGTGAGCCCGCTCTACCGCCAACTCCAGACCTCGATGGACCACCTTAACGGCGTGGTGCAAGAGGACCTTACCGCCGTGCGCGCCGTGAAGGCTTACGTGCGCGCCGAGCACGAGTGCGACAAGTTCGACACCGTCAATACCGAGCTCGCCGACACGGCGACCAAGACCTTCGGCACCGCCGTGCTCAACCTGCCGGTGTTTCAGCTGTCGATGTACGTGGCTGCGCTCTCCATCCTGTGGATTGGCGGCCGCATGATTCTCGCCGGCAAGTTGGGCGTGGGCTCGCTCACGGGCTTTATGAGCTACGTGCTGCTGATCATGAACTCACTCATGATGATTTCCAACGTGTTTTTGCTGCTCACGCGCACTCTCACGAGTGTGGGCCGTATCGCAGAGGTGCTCGATGAGGAGCCCTTTATCGCCAGCTCTGCGGGAGACCTCGCGACGGCGGCTCCAGCGGACGGCAGTATCGAGTTTCGCGACGTTTCCTTTAAATACCGCGCGGAAGCAGCCGAGGATGTGCTCGAGCATATCGACCTTCGCATCGAGAGCGGCTCGACGGTGGGCATCCTCGGCGGCACGGGCTCGGGCAAGAGCTCGCTTGTGCAGCTGATTGCGCGCCTGTACGACGCCACCGAGGGAACCGTGCTTGTGGGCGGACACGACGTGCGCGACTACGACCTGGTCGCCTTGCGCGACGCCGTGGGCATTGTGCTGCAAAAGAACGTGCTGTTCACGGGCACCGTGCGCGAGAACCTGCAGTGGGGCAATCCACGGGCGTCGGACGATGAGCTCCTCGCGGCTTGCCGCGCGGCGTGCGTGGACGAGTTCCTTGATCGCATCGGCGGACTGGACGGCGAGTTGGGCCAAGGTGGCGCCGGTGTTTCGGGTGGCCAGAAGCAACGCCTTTGCATCGCGCGCACGCTGCTCAAGCATCCGCGCGTGCTCATTTTTGATGACTCCACCAGCGCGGTTGATATGGCGACCGACGCTAAGATTCGCGAGCACATCGCCCGGATTTCCGATACGACCGTGCTCATCATCGCCCAGCGCATCGCGAGCGTCATGGATGCCGATCGCATTGTGGTGTTAGACGACGGTCGTGTCCACGGCGTGGGCACGCACGAGGAATTGCTGGCGGGCGACAACATATACCAGGAGATTTACGCCTCGCAGATGGAGTTTGCGGGGGACGCGGGCGCCGGCGACGGCAGCGACGATGGCTGCGCGAATGATTCGTTTTCCTCCGTCCCTGGCGGATCGCCCTTGGAAGGGGGTGAGCGCCATGCCTAAGACCGCAGCCCAAGCACGCCCGGCCGACCTCAAGCGCACCGTGCGCCGCCTGCTCTCCTACATGGGGCATGCTAAGTTTTCGTTGCTCGCGGTGGGCGTGCTCGCCTCCGTCGCCGCCATCGCGAGCCTCGCCGGCACCTACATGGTGCGCCCCATCGTTAACGGTTTGGCCACGGGCGGGGAGGAACTGCTTGCCAAGCAGGTCATCCTGACGGCGATCATCTACGCTGCGGGCGTGCTTTCGGCCCTGGGCTACTCGCAGATTATGGTGCGCGCGGCCCAACACGTGGTGTCCGATATTCGCCGCGACCTGTTCGCGCACATCCAGACGCTGCCGCTCAGTTATTTTGACAGCACGCGCTCGGGCGACATCATGAGTTTTTTCACCAACGACGTCGACACCGTCTCCGAGGCGCTCAACAACAGCTTTGCCAACG
>USOF01000065.1 GCA_900556285.1 uncultured Collinsella sp.
CCATAAAGGAGACGCCCTTGCCCTTCACCGTCTCGGCGATAATGGCCACGGGCGAGTCGCTCACTTTGCGGGCCTCGGCAAAGGCGGCGGCAATCTGCGCCATGTCGTTACCGTCGGCGAGCTCGATCACATGCCACTTAAAGGCGCGGAACTTGTCAGCGAGCGGCATGGCCGAGTTGACTTCATCGATCGTGCCGTCAATCTGCAAGCCGTTGTGGTCGACGACGGCAACAAGATTGTCGAGCGCATGGTTGCCGGCGAACATGGCCGCCTCCCACACCTGGCCTTCCTCGCACTCACCGTCGCCCAGCAACGTGTAGACACGGTAGCCGTCGCCCCAGTGCTTAGCGGCAAGCGCCATTCCAACTGCAGCAGAGATGCCCTGACCGAGCGATCCGGTGGACATATCGATGCCAGGGGCGTCGTTCATGTTGGGATGGCCCTGCAGTCGGCTGCCAGTATGACGGAGCGTCTCGAGCTCTTCGACGGGAAAATAGCCGCGATTTGCCAACACCGAATACAGGCCCGGCGCCGCGTGACCCTTGGAGAGCACAAAGCGATCGCGATCGGCCTTGTGAGGGTCGGCAGGATCGATATTCATTTCCTCAAAGTACAGATACGTCATGATGTCGGCAGCACCGAGCGATCCACCCGGGTGTCCCGACTTGGCCGCGTGAACCGCAGTCACGACACCCTTCCTGACCTCATTGGCGACCTTCGCCAGCTCCTGGTTGGTCATACGAATTCCTCTCTTGAGAACAACCCCGGCACCGGATGACGCGATGCCGGGGCAATCCACTCGTTAAGCCTGAGCGACGACCTTCTGCCAGTCAGCCTCAAAAGAGGCGAGGCCCTGGTCGGTCAGCGGATGATGCAGGCACTTCTTGAGAGCGGCCATGGGCACGGTCGCAATATCGGCACCGAGTAGCGCGGCCTGGGTCACGTGGTTGGGCGTACGAACCGAGGCGGTGATGATCTCGACGGTGTCGTCGACGTTCTTGCCCGTCCAGTCGTAGTTCTTAATGCAGGTCACGACGTTGTCGAGCTGCGAGATACCGTCCTCGGCGATGTCATCGAAACGACCGACAAACGGGCTGATGTAGCGAGCACCGGCATTGGCGGCCATAAGGGCCTGCGTCGGCGAGAAGACGAGCGTCATGTTGACGCGCACGCCAGCATCGGCCAGTGCACGGCAGGCGGCAAGGCCGGCCTCGCACACGGGAAGCTTGACCACGATGTTGGGGGCGAGGGCGGCAAGGCGCTTGCCCTCCTCGATCATACCCTCGGCAGTGGTAGCGGTAGACTCGGCGGAAACGGGCAGGCCCTCGCAGAGCTCGGCAATCTTGAGCATATGCGGCTCAAAGTCGGCAAGCTTGCCGCCGGTCTTGGCGTACAGGGACGGGTTGGTGGTAACACCGGCCAGGCAGCCCCAGCTCTTGGCCTCGGCGATCTCGTCCAGATTGGCAGTATCGATAAAGAACTTCATGGTGCAAACTCCTTCGAAGGAATCCAAAACTCAAAAAATAGGACAAAGGGGATGTCCCTTTGTCCTATGTGCCGGGCCTGCGGCTGGGACATGCCCCAGGCCCGGCGTCGTGTAGGAAAAGCTACTTAGTCCTCGAGAGCCTTCTCGATGCGGCTCGTGACGCCCTTGAGGTTAAGACCGACGACGTACTGCTTGATCGGGCGCTTGATGTGCTCGATCACAAAGCGCTTGCCGTCGATGTCCTGGGCAGCGAGGTTGCGATAGAGCTTCTCGACCTGCTCCTTGACCTCGGGATCGTTGAACGCATAGTGGCCGGAGACATCCAGGATCTTCAGGCTGAGCTCATCGTCGGCAAGGATGTCATCGACCTGCAGGTTGACGTCGTCGCCAGTCATCCACTTGCGCCAGCGCTCGGTCTTGATAGCCTTGACCAGCAGGGTGTGATACAGGTCGGAGGGGTCATCGCACAGACCGTTGTCGACCAGGATCTGCTCGGTGGCGCAGAGCTTGAGGTAGGCGCGGGTCTCCTCGGTGCCATACTGCGGAGCAACGTTGGAGGCGGTCACGTGTGCCGGGATGTGCTCGAGCAGCGTCGCGTCGTCCAGATAGTCGGCGTTGTGCTCCTTCAGGCCCACGCCGTAGCGCTTAGCCATGTCGGCGAGCTCGCGGGCATTCTTGAAGTTGTAATGGCCGACCTGCTCGGTCCAACGGGTGAGCGTACCGGTCTGGCCGACGATAAAGGTGGGCATGGGGCAGCCGCGCTTCTCGAGCTCGGGCTGCAGCTGAGAAATGAACTCCTCGTACTTATCGGTAGAGGTCAAGCCGCCATTGGTCTCCTCGGTACCGACCTCATAGGCAACCTCGGGCAGGTTATGCTCGCGACGGTACTGCTCAAGGTAGTCGATAAGATCGATCGTGCGGCGAAGCACCACGTCGAGCGGAATAACCTTGCCGATCTGATAGGGGTCCTTGGTGGGGTCGACCATCAGCAGGTCAAAGCCCGCCTCCATGTCGGCGACGAAGGACTTGCGGGCGAGCTCCATGGCCTCGTCCTCGGGCAGGTGGGCGTTACGCTCCTCGTCGCGCTGCCACGGACCGCCGTGATCGCGGCACAGGTAGTACGGACCGGTGTAACCCACCTCGTCGGCAACCTTCTTGATGTCGGCGGCAAAGCGCGTCTGGTCCCAACCGTTGACGTAGCCGGCGCCCATCTCGTCCATATCGACCTGGTTGCGGCTGGCGATAAACATGGGCGGGAAATCCTCGTCCTTGGCAAGCTCGAACACGGCCTGAATCAGGTTGGGGCTCATGGGGCCAATGCCGACCATGGTTGCGTGATCGCCGCTATCCTGCAGCTTGAGCATGCCCTGAACGGCCTGACGGATGGTGAGGTTGGACATTTTGTTCTCCTTCTCCAGAGGATTTTTGACAAAAGATCCCTGGGACCCAGATGTGGGCCCTATCAGTACGGATGGATTTTGTTGTGTAGGGGCGGTTGTGCGGAGTCAAATCCATCCCTCCGCACAACCGGAGTCCTTAAAGGTTTACTTGGCCTGCTTATCGAGCGTGGGCTTCATGGCAATCAGGATTGCAGCGGCGACCACGGCGCCAATCACGATGTCCAGGCAGAACAGCGCGACGTTGTTGGTGGCAAGGGCGACGATAAAGCCACCGTGCGGGACGTAGCAGTCGATGCCCTGGAAGGCGGCAAGTGCCGCACCCACGGCAGAGCCGATGCAAATGCCGGGCAGGGTGTGACCGAGGTCCTTGACCGCGAAGGGGATAGCGCCCTCGGTAATACCGATGCAGCCCATGAACAGCGCGGAGATGCCCATCTGGCGGTCAGCGTCATCGAACTTGTTCTTGGCGATGAGCGCAGCGAGGCCACAGGCGATCGGGGGAACGGCGACGGCGACGCGGAACATACCGTTAGGACCGTAGATACCGGAGGCCATGATGGCCATGGTGAAGGTCGAGGCGGTCTTGTTGATGGGGCCACCCATATCGAAGGCGGTCATAACGCCAATGACCAGACCCAGGACAACTGCGGAACCGCCCTGCAGGCTGCCGAGCACGCCGGTGAGCCAGTCCATCACAAAGCCAAGCGGCGTGGCCAGGATGTAGATATAGGCCATGCCCAGGACAAGCGAGGTCAGAATCGGGATGATCAGGATGGGCATGATGGTCTGGATGGTGTTGTTGACCTTCCAGGTCTTCATCCAGCGGACAAAGTAGCCGCAGATGACCGCCATGATCATGGCGCCCAAGAAGCCGGTCGAAACGCTGTTGCCGTTAGGGGTAACGACTGCGTTGTTGACCAGGTAGCCCAGGACAAAACCGGGGGCGAGCGCGGGCTTGCCGGCCATCGAGTAGGAGATGTATGCCGCAAGCACCGGGATCATCATGGAGATGCCGGCCATGCCGATGGTGTTAAGGCTCACCATCAGCGGGTTCGTAACCTCCATGCCGTTGGCGCCGGCGGTACCGGATGCCAGCGAGAAGGCAAGAAACACGCCGCCGATAACGACGATGGGGATAAAATAGGAAACGCCGGTATTGAATGCATTGAGCAGCGTCTTGCCAGGATCGGCAAAGATAGACTGCTTGGACGCCGGTGTCGGGGCCTGCGGGGCAGCGGAGACGGCCTTCTTCTCTGCCTTGGCCTCGGCCTTGGGCGCGTCAACGGCGCCACCCGTCGCCTTGATGATCTCAATGGCCTGGTCGATGATCTTTACCGGATCGGCGATTACATCCGAGGTGCCGACCTTCAGGAACTTGCCCTCGGCCATCTTCTGCTCAAAACGGTCCTCGTTCTCGACACCCACGTCGACGGACTCCAGGACCAGGTCGGCGGAGTCCACGTCTTCCTGCGTGAGCTCATTCTCGATACCCAGGCCACCCTGAGCCTCGACCTTGCACTCGATGCCACGGGCGGCGCATTCATCCTGAATCGCCTTCTGGGCCATATACGTGTGGGCGATACCCACAGTACAGGCGGCAACGCCTACGATCTTCATTGCTTCCCTCTTTTCATAGAGTTGCGTGCGCAAGACACCGTTTGCGGAGGCCTCCGGAGCATCCCCTGCCGTTTGGACTTGCTGTCTTTTCGACAAGAACAATATAGGTGCTCGTTTTTCTTAATGCCAGCTTATTTCGGTAAACGCGCAGGTCAGAGCGTTGGTTATGCGATTTAGTTATGCGTTTAACCAAAAATGAATCCTGCGATTTTGCCCTCGATTTCAAAAGTCAAGAAGTATTTGATTTTCTCGGTAGACGGCAGATGCGCATGCCGGTCACAAATTTCGACCCCACCCGTATGCCGCATTTGTTGCATACTCATATGAAAGGAAAAAGCCGCTCACCGAAGCGTATCCTTCACCAAGACTCAAAGTCATCATGTTGGAAAATGCTCATCTGTCGGAAGGAGTCGCTGTGGCAAAACAGCGCGTTACGATCGCAGACGTCGCTCGAGAGGCGGGAACCTCGACGGCAAGCGTCTCGTATTACCTCAACGACAAACGAGAAAAGCTTAGCGAGAAGACGCAGAACAAAATCGCGCGCGTCATTAAGGAACTCGGATACGTTCCCAACGCCCAAGCGCAGACGCTCACCGGCAAGCAAACCCACGTCATTGCCATCATCATTTTGGATAACACCAACAAATGGGCGGGGCTCGTTCTCAATGGCATGGAGCAGGTCATGCTCCCCGCGGGCTACCAGACGGTCGTTTGCACGAGCAACTTTAACCCCGAGACCGAGCTCATGTACGTCGACAAGATGCTCTCGCTGGGCGTCGATGGCTTTATCATCCAGCCCACGGCAAACTTCAAAGCCGTGCATGACCGCATTAGACGCGCCGGCAAGCCGGTCGTCTTTTTCGATGCGGCCATCTATAGCCCAGGTACCAGCTGGATCAAAACCAACCTTTACGACGGCGTGTACAACGCCACACAGGCACTCCTCGACGCCGGCTACGAAGATTTCTTTTCCATTGCCGCCAACATGACCGAGATGCGCACCCGCATGGAGCGTTTTCAGGGGTATGCCGAGGCACTGGCAGCGAACGGACAGCTCTACAAAGCGATTCCCATCGACCACAACAAGCCGTCAATCAACGAGCTTACCGAGTACTTTAAAATCAAGTTCAATCCCGCCAAGCGTACGCTCATCTTTGTCCAAAACCAATGGGCGCTCCCCCGCGTCTACAAGGCACTTCAGCCCATGGCCCATCTGCTTCCGCAGCAAATCGGCCTTTTGGGACTCAACTGCGAAGACTGGACCAACCTCACCACACCGACCGTCTCCACCATCATCGAGCCCGTCGACCAGGAAGGTCGCGAAGCAGCCGAGATGCTGCTCGCCCTACTTGACGGCAGCAGCGAACCCGGCGAGCAGCGCATTCTCGAGTGCAAGCTCAACTGGCTCGACTCCACCTCGATCTAGACCGCGGGACAAATTAATCAGTAGCGTCTATCCCAAATCTTAAGTATTTGTTCGACAGAACGGCCCTTGCCGACTCCTGCTAGACTGGTAGATTCCCAACCGTCCATCCAGGAGCCTCAATGTCGCGCAAGCCCGCCTACAAGCAAATACTTTCCATCGGCACCACCGTGGTGCTAGGGTTTGCGCTGTTTACGGGATCGCTTGACAGGGCGCCCAAGCTGCTGTCGCCGCAAAGCGATGAGCAAGCGGCGGCTCTGGCCGAAAAACAAAACGAGAGCCCCAGCCGCACCGACGACGAGGCAGACCTGGTTGCCCGGCTCGAATCGGGAACGGCGAGCGCGGCGGACCCTCAAAACAGCCAGGACTCTGGCGATGGCTCCGATTCCGCCGCAACCGACGGGAAGTGAAAATGAAGTTCAGCCGTAAAAAAATCGTATGGCTGGTCGTTCTCGCTGTGTTCTGCGGCCTGGCCGCCGGTGTCTGGTTCGGGGTGGTCCGGCCGCGTCTCAAGGCCCGGCAGGACGACAATGCGGCCAGACTGGCCAGTGACAGTGCGGATATGGACCGTACCTTCAAGGTCCGGCGCGACGACCTGATCATCGGGCTGCTTCAGGGCGGCTATGTGAACGCGAGCCAGAAGCACAAACTTGCGCTTCAGGCCAATTACCGGACC
>USOF01000066.1 GCA_900556285.1 uncultured Collinsella sp.
GTCGGAGACGGCGGGCGTCACGCCAGAGAAGTAGAAGACGTCGATGCCCTTGAGGATCTCGTCCCAGTCAAAGACGTCGCGCTTGGCCATGTTGATGGCGGAGTACTTGCGGTCGTAGACGCAGCCGTTGCCGCGCTGCGAGGCGCCGACCTCAAAAACATAGGAGCCAAGACGGTCGCCCTGACGCACGACGCGCGTGGTGTCGACGTCGTAGACCTTCAGCGAGCGCAGGGCGCACTCGCCCAGGCGGTTTGCCGGAACGACGGAAACGTAAGCGGCCTTGTCGCCCTGATAGGCCAGGGAAAGCGCAGTGTTGGCCTCGGCGCCGCCGTAGCGGACGTCGAACTCGGTGGCCTGCTCAATACGCAGGTGATCTTTGGGCGAGAGCCTCATCATGATCTCGCCGAAGGTAAGAACCGTTTTACCCATGGTCGCGTAGCTCCTTTTGTCTGTGCGTACACCTTTGAATGGCGTTGGCACGGAGGTGCCAAGACGGTAGGGTGCATCTTTGCACCTCCGTGCCAACGCTTACCGAAATCGGTTTACGAAATCGGTTTCGTTTCAGCTTGTAGTATACTCACCTACAACGTTTTGCAACCGAGATTTTTAAAAAATGCTTAAATGGCTAAGGATTGCCGTTAAGTGGGAAACGAGGGGCGCTATGGCGCATATGAGAATCAAGGACATTGCTGCCGAGGCGGGCGTGAGCCCGGCCACCGTTTCGCGCTATCTCAACAACCGCCCCGGGCAGATGACCGAGGATACCCGTGCCCGCATCGCCGAGGTCATCGAGCGCACGGGCTATCGTCCCCGTGCCGCCGCGCGCAACCTGCGCAGCTCGCGCACCAACCTCATCGGCGTCATCCTCGCCGACATCGCCAACCCGTTCTCGAGCGCCATGCTCGAGGGCCTTTCCGCTAGTGCCGCCGCGCGCGGCTGCTCGCTTATGACGGCCATTAGCGGCAACGACCCCGCCAAGGAGGCCGAATCGCTTACCAGGCTTATCGATGCGGGCGTGGACGGCTTGGTCGTCAACACCTGCGGCGGCAACGACGCGGCGATCGCCGCGGCTGCGGGTCGCCTGCCGGTCGTGCTGCTCGACCGCGACATCGAGGACGGCGGCATCGACTTGGTGACGTCTAACAACCGCGAGCTGGTCGCCGGCCTGGTCGACGCCTTGGCTGCTGCGGGCAGTGAGCGCCTGTGCCTGCTCACCGAGGCAAGCGACGACAGCCCCGTCCGTCGCGAGCGTGCCGAGGCCTTTACCGATGAGCTCTCGCGTCGCGGTCTTGCCGGCGAGGTCGTCACGCTGGCCGACGGCGGCGCTGAGGGCATCAGCCGTCTGGACGAGGCCATTCGCGATTATGCGGGTAAAAAGCTCGGCCTTATCGCCGTAAACGGCTTGGTCTTCTTGCGCCTGACCGAGGCGCTGGCCCAGCTTGGCCCCTCGCTGCCGGCGGGTCTTAAGATCGCGACGTTCGACGACTATCCCTGGAACCACGTGCTCTTTGGCGGCGTGACCACGGCCGCGCAGGACACCCTGGCGATTGCCGAGCGCGTTGTCGAGCGCCTGTCCGAGCGCATCGATGTCGTCACCACCACGGTGGGCGAGGCCGCAAGGCTCGCGCCCAAGCACATCGAGATCCCCGGCCACATCGAGTCCCGAGCCTCCACTTCGCGCTAGGCCACCGACCAGCACTCGCCTGCTCGCGCACGTTTTTTGAGCGCCGGACACGCTTTAACCCTGCGGAAACATTTTTCTGCGATAGTATCTGCGATATAGAACAGTCGAAACCCGCCCGAAAGAAAGGGGAGCGACATGAACCAGCAGAACATCGATTACGTACTCCGCTCTGTAGAGCAGCGTGACATCCGCTTTGTGCGTCTGTGGTTTGTCGACATTCTCGGTCGCCTCAAGAACTTTGCCATCAGCCCCGAGGATCTCGAGGTCGCTTTTGAGGAGGGCATTGGCTTTGACGGCTCGGCCATCGAGGGCTTTGCCACGCCCGAGGAAGCCGACATGCTCGCGTTCCCCGATGCCTCGACCTTCCAGATCCTGCCGTGGCGCCCAAGTCACAACGGCGTCGCCCGCGTGTTCTGCGACGTGTGCACTCCCGACCGCAAGCCTTTCGCCGGCGATCCGCGCGATGCCCTGCGCAGCATGTTCCACAAGGCCGAGAAGGCCGGCTACCTGCTCAACGTTGGTGCCGAGCTGGAGTATTACTACTTCCCCGACGAGCACACGCCCGAGCCGCTCGATAACGTGGGCTACTTTGACCTTTCGGTGAGCGATGCCGCCCGCGACCTGCGCCGCAACACGGTCCTCACGCTCGAGAAGATGTCCGTGCCCGTGGAGTACACCTTCCACGCCGCCGGTCGCTCACAGCACGGCATGAGCCTGCGCCATGCCGAGGCCCTGAGCATGTCCGACGCCATCACCACGGCCAAGCTCATCATTAAGCAGCAGGCCTACGAGAGCGGCTGCCACGCCTCCTTTATGCCCAAGCCGCTGGCGGGCGAGGACGGCAGCGCCATGTTCCTGCACCAGTCGCTGTTCGACCACGACGGCAACAACGTCTTTTGGGGCGAGGACGACGATAAGTACCATCTCTCCGACGTCGCCAAGCACTACATGGCCGGCATCCTGGCGCATGCGCGCGAGATCAGCGCTATCACCAACCCCACGGTCAACTCGTACAAGCGCATCACCACGGGCGGCGACTCCGTGCCGCAGTACGCCACGTGGGGCCTGCGCAACCGCGCGAGCATGGTCCGCATCCCGGTCTACAAGCCCGGCAAGCAGCTGTCCACGCGCATCGAGCTGCGCAGCCCCGACCCCATGGCCAATCCGTACCTGGTCAACGCCGTCACGCTGGCGGCTGGTCTGGACGGCATCGAGCGCAAGCTGGAGCTCCCGCCCGAGGCAACGGCCGAGACGCTCAAGCTCACCGACCGCCAGATGGTCGAGGCCGGCTACACGCCGCTGCCGCGTTCGCTCAAAGAGGCGCTCGACGTGTTTGAGGACTCGCAGTTTATGAAGGATGCCCTCGGCGAGCATATCCATAGCTTCTTCCTCAAAAAGAAGCGCGACGAGTGGCATAAGTTTGAGTCTACGATCACCGAGTGGGAGATCAAGCACTACCTGGCGAACTCCTAATCGCGCTGGCTTGTTCCAGTACGATTGAGCTCATTTCTTTGGAGGCCGATATGTCCGAAAAGAGTGCCCTGTTCATGGCGCGCACGACGCGCTTCCACGAGTTTGCCCGCAGCTTGACGACCACCCTGGGTGTCGAGGTGAGCCTGGCAACCCCCGATTCGCCGACTGCGGCGCACGACTTTGACCTGCTGATCCTCGATTCCGACGGCATTCGCAGCGACCGCATCGATCAGATTGCCAAGTGGCTTGACGATCGCGGCGGCGTCCCCATGCTGGTGATCGTCGACGATGAGGCCCTTGGCACCCTGCGCCTGCCGAATCACGCGCATGCCGACTTTGTGTGCCCCACGGCGACGCCCAACGAGCTCAAGGCTCGCGCGCAGCGCTTGATGGGCGAGGAGGAGACCGTTACCGCCGACGATGTGCTCAACATCGATAACCTTGAGATCAACCTGGCTACCTACCAGGTGACGCTCGATGGCGAGCCCATCGACCTGACGCTGATGGAGTACTCGCTGCTGAGCTTTTTGGCGACGCACCCCAACCGCGCCTACAGCCGCGAGGTGCTGCTGCATCGCGTATGGGGCTTTGAGTACTGCGGCGGCACGCGCACCGTCGACGTGCACATTCGACGCATCCGCTCCAAGGTGGGCCCGCAGATCGCGGCGCACATCACCACCGTCCGCGGCGTGGGCTATCTGTTTAAGGACTAGCAAGTAAATAGAGGAATGTGAGGGTACCGGAGATTTCTCCAGTACCCTTTTCTCGTTTAGGGCGAAAAGAAGACCTTTCACCGATTTAAAGTGGGTCAGTAAAAACAATATCAAACGTATAACTATCTCACGAATATCATTTAGTTACCGTATCTCCCTACTGCACGGATGGAGGAAGAAATGCGTTATTCGAGAAAGGTGATTGTCGGATTCATAGTATTGCTTGCCGCCCTGATGTCTCCAAGGTTGGTTTTTGGAGACGACGACTTGGTTCGTGTCACACCGCAAATAGCTGTGGAGCAAGCGCAAGCTTTCTTTGATGACGTATCGGATGAGCCGGTGACCGCTTGTGACCCAGTAAAAATGGTGAATTCCGATGGGGAATCAATCGGGTATATCGTTCGCGCGAAGCGGGATGACGTTAACTATGGCTACGTCGTATTTGATTCAGAGCGATCTTGGTGGATCAGCGAATACTGCTTGGCTCCGAACGCCCCTATGCCCATTGAGAATACAAGCGATGAAATAGCTCTTCTCGCATCCCAAGATGACATCGTTGCTTTGAAATTTGA
The DNA here is from genome assembly GCA_900556285.1 of uncultured Collinsella sp. Lineage (GTDB taxonomy): Bacteria > Actinomycetota > Coriobacteriia > Coriobacteriales > Coriobacteriaceae > Collinsella. The sequence goes on from USOF01000066.1 coordinate 4,443, forward strand.
CGAGCTGTCTTTTGGTATTGCAGATCTGGATAATAACGTTGTTTTAGATGAGACGGGATGCCGGTCAACAGCGGTGTTTTCTGTGGGAAATAGCCGCAGCGGATCTCCAGGCAGGTTCGAGGATGTTTTCGTATCGCCCAAAGACCTGTATAAGCAAGGATATGTCATTGACGCAAGTAAAACAATTTCAGGGATGATAACGCCTACACAATCAGAGGTTATTAAAGAAACGGGGACCTATGCTTGCGATGTGTCTGCAATGTTTGCGGTAAGCAGCCATTATGTAACGCTAAACCGGCTCAAATTGCCAGACTTATATCATGAGCTTTGGCAGTTATCGGGAACATCCGGCGATCCAAATAAGTCATTCGATCAAGCTACGGGCCTTTACTTTACCCAAGGAAGGACTCCATCTCCAAATGCTGCCCCGGCTATTAAGGAGTTCTGTGCTAGGCGCGGGAAAAGGCTTGAGACATCATTTGCTTGGTATCCATCTTGGGATTCTTTCAGGGCAACTGCAGATTCTGGAAATCTCAGTATTTTTTCTGGGACTCTCAGGTCAAGCCATGACGCTCATGCGATGGCTGTTGCGGGATATGTGGCTATGCATAATACATATTCAAATGATAAGAAATATATGCTTGTTGTCTGGGACGGTTGGTTCAATCAGCTGCGTTTTCTTCCATATGACACAACGATTTATATATCGCATGAAGGGACGTATTGTGGAGAGTGACGGCGAAGATGATAGAAAACGCATACGTAAAACGCTGGGGCTTCTTTGCGCATTTCTTGGGATATTGGTTGTCGCGGCCTATCAACCGAGCCCCTCGGTCGTTGGTGGAAAAGATGACGAACATATTTCAGTTGAAGTACAGACGCTGTCGGATATTCATAACGGGCAATTTGAGGCGCTTATGCCAAGTGGTTGCCGTAAGAAAATCGATATGCGCCGTAAGTCAAGTTCCGGATATGTCTCAGGGTTGAAAGCAGGTGATAAATGGATTCTAGTTTTTGTGGAAGATAAGGAACTTGACGGGACTGTTCTGTATCCCCATTCAGCTGAGAAAGTCAAATAAAGTAGACAAGGGGAATGAAGAATGATTGATAGAAAGCAGTTTTTAGGTCTGATGGCAGGGGCTCCTATTTTGATGCGAGCTGGGATGGCAGAAGCCGTGGAGTTGCCGGACGCTCGGAAGCGATTGACGCTCGTGGTCGACACGGTGGTCAGAGATGAAAATGGGAATGAAAAAACGCGAACAAGAAGCAGAGAGACTATTTTCACGCCAGAGAGCGAAATTGTGTCTGCGGACGCTATGGCCGGTGATGTCATAACAATCCAGAGGGAATCAGATGAAACGTTGCCGCTGCTTGCCAAGATTGAGCTCACGGTCGCTTATTTTAACGATAAAACAGAAATTGAGATTCGTTCCGGAAAGTACTCGATAGTCCAAACCGATCCGCTTGTGATGTATGCAAACGCTTGGTACGCGCTCATGCAGAAGGATAAATACGTGATGAATAACTTCACGGAAAGCGAAGCATCATATGAAACGGGGTGGGGGCCAACGCCATACGACGCGGAGAAAGATAAGTGGACGTGCGGATCAGGCATGGGTGCGACGATTACGGACTTTATTAACGATTCAACATATAGTTTTGCTATCGACTGTTATATCGAATAGACATGACGGCATAAAACGAATTGGCTTATAAGCATGTCATTACTTAAGCAAAGCTGAAATCTTGGCATCTAGTGCTCGGGACTGCCCAGCTTGGGGTACAACTCAACGTGAACAATGATGGCCCGCCACATGTTTGGCGGGCCTTTGGTTATTTGACGAAAGGATCGCAGCCATGAGCGAGTACGATTCCCAGCGTCCCCAGGATGCGGGCAACGCCGGCGAGACCCAGCAGCAGCCGCGTGTGCAGGTGGAGTCGACGCCTGCCGGCAGTAACATTCCCTACGTGCAGGCCTACGACACGCAGACCGGCAAGCCGCTGGGTGGCCAGCAGGTCGTGAACAAGCACACGGTGGTCAAGACCAAGACCAAAAAGCTGCCGATCTTTATTACGGCGCTTGCCGGCTGTGCCTGCGGAGCCCTGCTGGTCATTGCGCTCATTATGAGCGGCACGCTCGATCTC
>USOF01000067.1 GCA_900556285.1 uncultured Collinsella sp.
GCCACGCTCATTTTTGCGCCGATCTACTACACGCCGGCGTCCGTTCTGCTCAAGAACGCCAAGGATATGGGCTACGACATGACGCTCATGGGTACCGACGGCATGGACGGCCTGCTCTCTGTGGAAGGCTTCGATACCTCTCTTGCCGAGGGCGTGCTGCTCATGACCCCGTTTTCCGCCGACGATGAGAAGAACGCCGATTTCGTCAAGGCGTATAAGGACGCCTACGGCGAGACGCCTAACCAGTTTGCCGCCGACGCCTACGATTGCGTCCACGCCATCGTCGAGGCCATCGACAAGGCAGACATCGACATTACGGCCGACGGTGCCGACATTGCCGGCGACCTTGCCAAGGCCATGCGCAAGATCAAGATCGAGGGCCTGACGGGCGAGTTGACGTGGAACGACGAGGGTCAGGTCGAGAAGCCCGCTACAGCCTATGTGATCCAGGACGGCAAGTACATCGCCGCCTAAGTGCATATACAACGAGAACGGTGGGGCCGTTTAATTCAGGGCAGGGACGCCTGTAACAGAATGGAAACATTACTTTTACCTAATAAAGTGGCAATACTGCATAAAGTAATAGAAATACGCAGAATTATGGATAAATGAACAAATCCAAAGAAAAGTTGAAATAATCGCCACTTTCCTTAACTAAAGCGTCTACTATTTTGCGAACGCTGAACACGGCGAAGGATGGCCTGTCGGGTAACCGAAACCCGACGAGATTTGAGAGGAGAGCCGCATGTCGAGCCTCACCGGTAAGTCATTGAACCCTGTTATGAATCGCAGGAGCGTTATCGCGAGCGCAGCAGGTCTGGGGGCGATGTCCATTCTAGCTGGCTGCTCCTCCAACGGCGGCGACAGTGGTTCCGCTTCGGGCGACGCTTCGTTTAAGATCGGCACCATCGGCCCGCTGACCGGCGCCAACGCGTCCTACGGCAAGTCCGTTACCCAGGCTGTCGAGCTTGGCTGCAAGGATTTCTCGACCAAGGAGCTGCCGCTTGTCAGCAAGGCCGAGGACGACCAGGCTGACGGCGAGAAGGCCGTCAACGCCTTCAACACCCTGCTCGACTGGGGCATGCAGGCCCTCGTCGGCCCGACCACCACGGGTGCGTCGGTTGCCGTTGCCGCAGAGTGTGGTAACGACCCCGAGACGTTCATGATCACCCCGTCCGCGTCCTCCGAGGACGTTACCAAGGGCAAGGATTGCGTCTTCCAGGTTTGCTTCACCGACCCCAACCAGGGTGTCAACGCTGCCAAGTTCCTGGCGCAGAAGTATGCGAACGAGAAGTTCGTGCTGTTCTATAACTCCGGCGACGCCTATTCTTCGGGCATCGCAGATTCCTTTAAGGCCCAGGCCGCTAAGTCTAAGCTTGAGATTGTCGACGAGGAGACCTTCAAGGACGACTCTGCTACGAGTTTTACCAACCAGCTGACCAAGGCAAAGCAGGCCGGCGCCACCATGATTTTTGCACCGATCTACTACACGCCCGCATCCGTCCTGCTCAAGAACGCCAAGGACATGGGCTACGACGTCAAGATGATGGGCTGCGACGGTATGGACGGTATCCTGGGCGTGGAAGGTTTCGACACCTCTCTGGCCGAGGGTCTGCTGCTCATGACCCCATTCTCCGCCGATGACGAGAAGAATGCCGACTTCGTCAACGCCTACAAGGATAAGTATGGCGAGACTCCGGACCAGTTTGCCGCCGACGCCTACGACGGCGTGCATGCGGTGGTCGAGGCCCTCAAGGAAGCCGGCCTGGGTGCCGACGCCGACCCGACCGAGGTTGCCGAGAAGCTTCCCGAGGCTATGCGCAACATTACCGTTGACGGTCTGACCGGCAAGCTCTCCTGGAACGACAAGGGCCAGGTCCAGAAGGACCCGACGGCGTACGTCATTACCGACGGCAAGTACGTACAGGCCTAATTGGCCGCCTTACATAGAGCGGTTTTGATCCCAAGCAGGGGAGGTTTTGGCCTTCCCTGCTTGCTTGGTATCTAGGGACGATGTAACGTCCCTGTTTCATACATTAACTGGAAACCTATTCGAAAGGGGGATGTGGAACATGACGGTCTTTATCCAATACCTGGTCAACGGCCTGTCCATGGGCAGCGTCTACGCCATCATCGCGTTGGGCTACACCATGGTCTACGGTATCGCCAAGATGCTGAACTTCGCTCACGGCGATGTCATCATGGTCGGTGCCTATGTCTCGTTCTGCGCCACGTCGTATCTCGGCCTCCCGGGCTGGGTATCTGTAATTCTTTCTTGTGTGGTCTGCACGGTTCTCGGCGTTCTCATCGAGGGTCTGGCCTATAAGCCGCTGCGCCAAGCAGGCCCGCTGGCCGTTCTGATCACGGCTATCGGCGTGTCTTACTTCCTGCAGAACGCCGCGCAGCTTCTGTGGGGCGCCACGCCCAAGAACTTCACTTCGCTCGTCACCTTCCAGGTGCCGGAGTTCTTGGCCAAGTTCAACGTAAGCGCCGTCTCGCTCGTCACCATCGTCGCCTGCCTGGTTATCATGGCCGGCCTGATGTTCTTTACAGGTAAGACCAAGATGGGCAAGGCCATGCGCGCCGTGTCCGAGGACAAGGCCGCCGCTCAGCTCATGGGCATCAACGTCAACCGCACCATCTCGATGACGTTTGCCATCGGCTCGGCGCTTGCCGCCATCGCCGGCGTGCTCCTGTGCTCCTACTCGCCGGTGCTGCAGCCCACGACGGGTGCCATGCCTGGCATCAAGGCCTTCGACGCCGCCGTCTTCGGCGGCATCGGCTCCATCCCCGGTGCCTTTGTCGGTGGCATTCTCATCGGCATCATCGAGGCGATGGCGCAGGCTTACATTTCCACGAGCCTTGCCAACTCCATCGTCTTTGGTGTTTTGATCATCGTCCTGCTCGTCAAGCCTGCCGGCCTCTTGGGCAAGTACGTCCCCGAGAAGGTGTAGGTGAGCGTTATGAAGTTTCTTAAAGACAAGCAGACGCGTCACGACTTTGTCACGTACGCCATGTGCATCGTGGCCTTCGCCATCGTGTTCTTTATGCAGTCTAACCACATGATTCCGCGCATGATCGCCGGTCAGCTGGTTCCCATCACGGCCTATATCGTCATGGCCATTTCCCTCAACCTCGTCGTCGGCATCGCGGGCGACTTGTCGCTGGGCCACGCGGGCTTTATGAGCGTCGGTGCCTACACGGGCATCGTCACCGCCGTCGCGCTGGAGAGCGCCGTTCCGTCCGATCCGATGCGTCTGATCATCAGCATTGTGGTCGGCGCTATCGCCGCTGCCATCTTGGGCTTCTTGATTGGTATCCCGGTCCTGCGCCTGAGCGGCGACTATCTGGCCATCGTGACCCTGGCTTTTGGCGAGATCATCAAAGAGATCGTCACCTGCCTCATTGTGGGCGTCGACTCCCGCGGCCTGCACGTGATTTTTAACATCACGGGCAACTCTACGATCGACGACCTGCACCTGCTCGAGGACGGCACCGCCATCATCAAGGGCGCCCAGGGCGCCTCGGGCGTGTCGACGTACTCGACCTTCCTCGCCGGTGCCATCCTGGTCATGGTCACACTCGTGATCGTGCTCAACCTGGTCCGCAGCCGTACCGGCCGTGCCATTATGGCCGTGCGCGATAACAAGATTGCAGCCGAGTCCGTAGGCATCTCCGTCACGGAGTACCGCATGATCGCCTTCGTGGTTTCCGCTGCCCTCGCCGGTGCTGCCGGAGCTCTCTTCGGCGGTAACTTCTCGCAGCTCTCCGCCACCAAGTTCGACTTCAACACGTCGATCCTCATTCTGGTGTTCGTGGTCCTGGGCGGCCTGGGCAACATGCGCGGTTCCGTCATCGCGGCGGCGTTGCTCACGGTGCTTCCCGAGCTGCTCCGTCAGTTCTCTGACTACCGCATGCTCATCTACGCCATCGTGTTGATCCTGGTCATGATCTTTACCAACAACCCGCAGCTCAAGGCGTTCTTCGGTCGCGTCAAGGACCGCTTTGCTTCCAAGAAGGAGGTGGCAGCCGATGCCCAGTAAGTTTGAGTTCAACAAGGGCAAGATGGTCCCGTATCCTTCTGGCGCCATCGTTCCCGACCGCGACTTGGGCCAGCGCCCGGCGCTCGAGTGCATCCACCTGGGCATTGAATTCGGCGGCCTTAAGGCGGTAGACGACTTTAGCCTAACCATCGGCAAGACCGAGATCGCGGGTCTTATCGGCCCTAACGGCGCCGGCAAGACCACGGTCTTCAATCTACTCACCAAGGTGTATGCGCCCACGCGCGGCACCATTCTGCTCAATGGCAACGACACCAGCGGCAAGACCGTCTACCAAGTCAACCGCATGGGCATCGCCCGCACGTTCCAGAACATCCGCCTGTTCAACACCATGACGGTGGAGGACAACGTTAAGGTCGGCCTGCACAACCAGGAGCGCTACTCCGGTTTTGAGGGCGTGCTGCGCCTGCCGACGTATTGGAAGCACGAGAAGGCCGCCCACGAGCGCGCCATGGAGCTGCTGTCCATTTTTGACATGGAGCACCTGGCAAATGAACAGGCCGGCTCGCTTCCTTACGGCGCTCAGCGTCGTCTGGAAATCGTCCGCGCGCTTGCCACCAACCCCAAGCTGCTGCTGCTCGACGAGCCTGCCGCCGGCATGAACCCGTCCGAGACCGCAGAGCTCATGGCGAACATCGTCAAGATCCGCGACACCTTCGGCATCGCCATCATGCTTATCGAGCATGATATGTCGCTCGTCATGAACATCTGCGAGGGCATCTGCGTGCTTAACTTTGGTAAGGTTATCGCCAAGGGCACGGCTGAGGAAATCCAGAATAACGATGCCGTTATCGAGGCGTATCTGGGTAAGCAGGATAAGGGGGAGAACTAAATGGCAGAGCCGATGCTTTCCGTCTACAACATCAACGTCTGGTACGGCGCCATCCACGCCATCAAGGACATCTCCTTTAACGTTAACGAGGGCGAGATCGTGGCCTTGATTGGTGCCAACGGTGCCGGCAAGTCCACAACGCTCAAGACCGTCTCGGGCCTGCTGCGCTCCAAGACCGGCTCCATCAAGTTTATGGGCGAGGACATTACCCATACGCCCGCTGATAAGCTGGTTGGTAAGGGCCTGGCTCAGGTTCCCGAGGGTCGTCGCGCCTTTTTGCAGATGACGGTCGAGGAGAACCTGGAGATGGGTGCCTATACACAGCCCAAGTCCACGGTGGCTCCGGGCCTGGAGCGCGTCTACGAGCAGTTCCCGCGCCTGAAGGAACGTCGTCGCCAGGTCGCCGGTACCCTTTCGGGCGGCGAGCAGCAGATGCTCGTTATGGGTCGCGCTCTTATGAGTAACCCTAAGCTGCTCATGCTTGATGAGCCCTCTATGGGCTTGGCACCGATTCTGATTGAGCAGATCTTCCAGATCGTCGAGGATCTGCATAAGGCCGGAACCACGGTGCTCCTGGTCGAGCAAAACGCGCAGATGGCGCTTTCCATCGCCACGCGCGGCTACGTGCTCGAGACCGGCAAGATCACCATGACCGGTACCGGCCAAGAGCTCCTGCACGACGATAACGTCCGCAAAGCCTACCTCGGAGGCTAACCCACCTAACAAAAGGGGCGCTGACTATCTCAGTCAGCGCCCCTTTTTAGTTGCGGTGAAATAGGGACTGAATACGGGCTCCAGAGGCCAAAAGAGTCCCTATTCCACCGCAACTTCATGGGGATGTGTGACAATGCCCGTCGGAAAACATCTGCTGTCTTTGGGGGTCTATCTATGCTGTACGAGTTTTGTGCCGAGAACTTTGAGCGGGTGCCGGCGGCTATCGATGCCGGTGCAAGGCGCGTCGAGCTGTGCGACAACCTTGCCGTCGGTGGTACCACGCCCTCGGCTGGCGTTATCAGCGCTACGGTCGGCTATGCTCACGAGCATGACGCGCGAGTGATGTGCATGATTCGCCCGCGTGGCGGTGACTTTCATTACAACCAGGACGAGCTGCGCATGATGGAGATGGACCTGGGCCTTGCCGTGAGCGCCGGCGTTGACGGCTTGGTCTTTGGCTGCTGCAAGCCCTGCGCTGGCGGATGGGCGCTCGACGAGCTTACGCTTGGTGCCCTCGTGATGGCCGCGGGCTGCGCGACCGAGGAGTGCAAGCGCGGGCCCATCGATATTACCTTCCACATGGCCTTCGACCAGCTCTCGCCCGAGGCTCAGCTCGATGCCGTCGACACACTCGCCGACTGCGGTATCACGCGCATCCTGACGCATGGTGGCGCTGCCGGAACGCCGATCGAGGACAACCTGGAGCACCTGTCGCGTCTTATCGAGTATGCGGGCGACCGCCTGACCATCCTTCCCGGCGGTGGCATTTCTACGACCAACCGCGATACCGTGGCGGCGGCACTGGGCGTCTCCGAGCTCCATGGCACCAAGATCGTGCCGCTGGAGGTATAACCCGTGGCGCTGGTATTTGACGTTCGGCAGGCGAGCGGTAAGCCCGACGACAACCGCCGCCCCGGCACCGCGTGCCCCTTTTGCGATACCGAGGAACTCGCCAATATCATCCG
>USOF01000068.1 GCA_900556285.1 uncultured Collinsella sp.
CGCGTAAGATCGTCGGCAGCGTCAGATGTGTATAAGAGACAGCCGTGGTTCTGCTCTCGGCGCCCTCAACGGCGAGGAGAAGTGGATGGACTCCATCCGCGAGCTCATGAACGCTGTTGACGAGTACATCCCGACTCCTTCCCGTGACAACGAGAAGCCGTTCCTGATGGCTGTCGAGGACGTTATGACCATCTCCGGCCGTGGCACCGTTGCTACCGGTCGTGTCGAGCGCGGTGAGCTTCGCCTCAACGACCCGGTCGAGATCGTCGGCATCAAGGATACCCAGAACACCGTCGTTACCGGTATCGAGATGTTCCGTAAGTCCATGGACTTCTGCGAGGCTGGCGACAACGTCGGTCTGCTGCTCCGCGGCATCAAGCGCGAGGACATCGAGCGCGGCCAGGTTCTCTGCAAGCCCGGTTCGGTTACCCCGCACACCAAGTTCACCGGCGAGATCTACGTTCTGACCAAGGAGGAGGGCGGCCGTCACACCCCGTTCTTCGATGGTTATCGTCCTCAGTTCTACTTCCGTACCACCGATGTTACCGGTACGGTCAAGCTGCCCGAGGGCACCGAGATGGCTATGCCTGGTGACCACATCACCATCGAGGGCGACCTCATTCACCCGATCGCCATGGAGGAGGGCCTGCGCTTCGCTATCCGCGAGGGTGGCCACACCGTCGGTTCGGGCATCGTCTCCACGATCATTGAGTAAATTAGCTCTTTGATATAGCTGACTTAGAGAGAACCCGGCACTTATAGGGTGCCGGGTTCTTTTCTACGCGGGACTTGTTCCCTGACGATTGCGCTTCGCTCGCTCTTAAGCCGAGCGTGAGGGATCGATTAGATCTCGCTGGCTTCATTGATGTGTTCCAAATATGAATGGATCCAGCGAGAACCAATTGATTCGAGGTTTTCATTGACAGCACTTACGTAGAGCTGATAAAGTACCAACTCGTGCCCGTACGGGGCGGAAATGAAAGGTTCAGGATAAATGCGTACTCTAGTTACTCTTGCGTGCACTGAGTGCAAGCGCCGCAACTATACGACCACCAAGAACAAGTCGAACATGCCTGATCGTATGGAGATCAAGAAGTATTGCCCCTGGTGCCGTCACCACACGCTGCACAAAGAGACTCGCTAGTCTCTAGTCACATACGCCAGTAGTTCAATTGGTAGAGCATCGGTCTCCAAAACCGAGTGTTGAGGGTTCGAGTCCTTCCTGGCGTGCCAGTCATTATTCCGTAAGCTCCCACTTGGGGGCTTACGGTTTACTCATGTATAAGCGCATTGCGCGGAGGTAACCCAAATGGCCAACAAGAAGAACAAGAAGAAGGCTCAGCAGCCGGCACCTGCCAACAACGCTGCCGCCAACTCCAAGGTTGAGGCCAAGAAGGCCGTTGCCAAGAAGAACGAGAAGGCTGCGAAGTCCAAGAAGAACGAGAAGCCTGGTTTCTTCGCCCGCACCAAGAAGTATTTCGCTTCGGTCAAGTCCGAGATGAAGCGTGTCACGTGGCCCGATAAGAAGGAGCTCGTGAACTACTCGGTCGTCGTTTGCGCTTCTCTGGTCGTCGTCGGCGTCGTCATCGCTCTGCTCGATGCTGGCTTTGGCGAGGCTCTTGCTCTGTTCTCTGGATTGAGGGGCTAAACCATGTCTAAGCGTTGGTACGTCGTTCACACTTACTCCGGATACGAGAACCGCGTAAAGTCCGATCTCGAGCATCGTATCGAGACCATGGGCATGCAGGACCGTATCTTTGATATCGAGATTCCTATGGAGCGCGTCACCGAGATCAAAGAGGGTGGCAAGCGTGAGACCAAGGATTCCAAGATCTTCCCGGGTTATGTCCTGGTCCGCATGGAGATGGATGACGATGCTTGGACGTGTGTTCGCAACACGCCCGGCGTCACCGGTTTCCTGGGCGGCAACGGTAAGCCCGCACCGCTTTCCCGCGACGAGTACAACAAGATGACTCGTCGTCCCGGTAAGGGCGATTCGCCCAAGCGCACCTCGGTTGATATTCAGGTCGGCACGTCCGTCCGCGTCACCGATGGCCCGCTTACCGACTTTGATGGCAAGGTCTCCGAGGTTAACACCGAGGCTGGCAAGCTCAAGGTCACGCTAATGATCTTTGGCCGCGAGACGCCGGTCGAGCTCGACTTTAACCAGGTCGCTGTCATCGCTTAAGTTTTCGTCCGTTCGCGCGAGCGTGCTTCTTCTGTGACTGCTCATCTCAGGAGTGCTTCTAACACGTGCGTGCTTACGATATAGCAAGTACTTCACACTCGTGATTCGAAAGGAATGACCATGGCTGAGAAGAAGGTTGCCAACGTCATTAAGCTCCAGATTCCTGCTGGTGCAGCTAACCCCGCTCCTCCCGTCGGCCCCGCCCTGGGCGCTGCTGGCGTGAACATCATGCAGTTCTGCCAGGCCTTTAACGCCGAGACGCAGGACAAGAAGGGCGACATCATCCCCGTTGAGATTTCTGTCTACGAGGATAAGTCCTTCTCCTTCATCACCAAGACCCCGCCGGCGGCTCACCTCATCAAGAAGGAGCTGAACCTCAAGTCTGGTTCCGCTAAGCCCCAGGCCGACAAGGTTGGTCAGCTCTCCCAGGAGCAGCTCACCAAGATCGCCGAGATCAAGATGCCCGACCTCAATGCCAACGACATTGACGCCGCCAAGAAGATCATCGCCGGTACCGCCCGTTCCATGGGCGTCACCATCGCTGGGTAACGATTTCTTATGGTAACGACGGGTGCTCCGACCGGGGTGCCCGTTAAATGTGTGCAATAGGGCACACGATACGATGTGGGAGGGCTCACGCCCGTTTAACCACAGGAGGTAATGCACATGGCTAAGCATGGTAAGAGCTATAACGCCGCTGCCGAGAAGATCGACCGCGCCACGCTCTACACCCCCCTTCAGGCTGCCAAGCTCATCAAGGAGCTCGACACCGCCAAGTTCGACGAGACCGTCGAGGCCCACTTCCGTCTGGGCATCGATACTCGTAAGGCTGACCAGAACATCCGTGGTTCCATCTCCCTGCCCCACGGCACCGGCAAGACCGTTCGTGTTGCCGTCTTCGCCGAGGGCGAGAAGGCCCGCGAGGCTGAGGCTGCCGGCGCCGACATCATTGGTTCCGACGAGCTCGTCGCCCAGATTCAGAAGGGCGAGATCAACTTCGACGCCGCTATCGCTACGCCGAACATGATGGCCAAGGTTGGCCGCATCGGTAAGATCCTTGGTCCCCGTGGTCTCATGCCGAACCCCAAACTCGGCACTGTGACCATGGACGTCGCCAAGATGGTCTCCGAGCTCAAGGCTGGCCGCGTTGAGTACCGCGCAGACCGCTACGGCATCTGCCACGTGCCCCTGGGTAAGAAGTCCTTCTCTGAGCAGCAGCTCGTCGAGAACTACGCTGCCCTGTACACCGAGATCCTGCGCGTCAAGCCCTCTTCTGCTAAGGGCAAGTACGTCAAGTCCATCTCCGTGTCTTCCACCATGGGCCCTGGCGTCAAGGTCGATCCCGCTGTCCAGCGTGACTTCCTGGCTGAGTAACTGCTAGTTACTGCCTGAGTACAGCAAGCATTGCTAAAGAAACCCGGTTCTGCCTTTTGCAGGACCGGGTTTCTTGCTATCGCGTCAAAAGCACCACAAAGGGGACAGTGTCCTCTTTGTGGTGGTTACCAGGGTGTTCTGGCCGTTGAGGACTCGATGGCTTCGTGGCGTTTGAGCTCGCGGCGCATGGTTTGTGAGTTGAGCCAGGCTGCTTGCCAGCCGCGGATGGGGTAGTGCGTCTGGTCGAGCTCAAACTGCGTATAGCCGCAGGCGTTGATGATCGTCGTTCCACACACATGCTGACGCTCGCGCTGAAAATCGCAACCGTAGCTTTGGTGCACATGTCCGTGCACCATGTAGTCGGGATTCCAGGATTCGAGTGCTGTGTTAAAGCATTCGAATCCTCGATGCGGCAGATCGTCCAGATCACCCATACCGGCGGCGGGTGCATGGGTAAGCAGAATGTCGCACCCGCCGACCATCCTAACCTTACGCGACAGCTTACGCATGCGCTTGGACATCTCGCGTTCGGTGTACATGTTGGCGCCGTCGCGATAACGCATGGACCCGCCAAGGCCCGCAATGCGAATCCCTCGGTACGTGTACACGCTGTCTTCCACGCAGATACATCCGCCCGGTGCATGACGTGCGTAGCGGTCATCGTGATTGCCGCGCACGTAGATGAGCGGTTTGTTGATGACCGTAACCAAAAACTCAAGATAGTCCGGGTCCAGATCGCCGGCGGACAAAATCAGGTCGACTCCCTCAAAGCGTTCCTTGCGAAAGCACTCCCAAAGGCATCGTTCTTCGGTATCGGCTATTGCAAGGATTTTCATAGGGCAGGGACTTTCGGCTCATCGTCGAGCTGCGGAATGGTGCCTACCACGTTGTCCGCCAGCCAATTCATCTCGACAATCTGCGTGCTCGGCAGCGGAGGGAAGCCTTCAATCTGTACCACGCCGTTCTGGCTGTGGAGCTCGCCGCCAAAGGGGTTGATGGATCCCTCGACAATGCCGTTGCGGAGCAACTGCACGAGTTTGCGCGTTTGGTAGGGTAGGCCCGGAGCGTAACGGATGTCGATAACTCCGGAGCTCATGCCATACCAGTAGTTGACAGCGCGCACTTGGTTGTCGTCGCTGGTCTCGTCCCACGTGCCGTGAAGAAGGCTGCGAACGATGAGCTCGTAGTAACGGCCCCAGTTCCATACGGGCATGGCGATGCCGGTGACTTTGCCGTCGACCAAGCGGTGAAGCCCGTAGGCCGTTGGGTCTTCGAGCGACTTTGACATGTCAGCGCCGGTCATGACGCTTACGCCTTCGCGGCACATGGCTTCGGCAAGACCACCGGCGGGAACATCGCCCCAGGTGAGGATGACCTGCGCGCGCGGGTCGAGCAGCGAGGCGCCAATCGCAAAGGCGTTGATCTCGCTAAGCGCGCCCGAGGCGAAGACCGACGCGTGGTAGCCGATACGGTGGTTGTCCGCCATACTGGCGGCAAGGGCGCCCAGGAGGAACTTGGCCTCGTACATCTTGCCAAAGTACGAACGGACGCTTTGGTGGGGAAGGCCGATAGAGCAGTTAAGGAACCGCACCTGGGGATACTCAACGGCAGCTCTGAGCGTGTATTCCATCAGGCGGTGCGAGGTCGAGAAGATGACGTTAGCTCCATGTTTGACAGCCGTTTCCACGGCGGCGTAGAACACATCCGGATCGTGACAGTCCTCGAACGCCTCGGTATGCACGATACCGCCAAAGTGCTCATCGAGATACTGACGCCCTTGGTCGTGCAGGCTGTCCCAGCTCGACGTCGCACAGAGGAACTCATGGATAAAGGCGATGCGCAGGGGGTTGGCCGCCGAGTAGACGGTCTTGCCCATAAAGAAGTTGAGCACGCCGGAGGTGGACTTGGCGGGCGCCTCTTCCTCATCGACACTCGGTGCCTCGACAAGATCGACCTTCTCTTCATCACTTTTGCCGGCAATGACCAACTCGCGCCAAATCATGCACAGGCGGTTTACGACGATATCCGTCGGCGTATCCAGCAGGCGGTCCTGGTTGTACACATTGAGGTAGACAAGCATGGCGTCGGCGGGCGTAATGTCCAGGTGGTCGCCGCCTGCGCGAAGGTAGGCGCGCTTAAAGAGCAGGAAGGTGTGGCGCAGGTAGTCGACCTTTTTCTGGGGCCATTTTTCGATAAGGTTCTGACCGAGCATCTTGGCGAGCGTCTCGTAGCTTCCCTCGCGCGAGAACTCGATTTCGTATAGGGGGCAGACACGCCAAAACGCGCAGAACTCGCCGTATAGGCGACTTTCGACGGAATCCCATTTGCCGGGGTAGAGACGGGCGACTTTAGCCGAAACCGTTGGAGCGTCCAGGAATTTGAGGACACTGACGCGCTTGTTGCCCTCTTGGACGTAAAACCGATGCATAAACTCGGTGACGATGATGGGGTCGCGATAGCCCTCGGTCACCTGGATGTCGTAGAGGTTGGACCACTTGCGGGCGAACTCGGTGTTAAACGGCAACAAGGGCATAAAGTTGCATGAAAAGGCGGACTGACGGCCCTTGGTGACCGTGCCGACGACCATTTCGAGCGGAATATCCCGCAGGCCGACATTCTCTCGCTGACCTAAGGGGAGCTGAGCAACCAAGCTATCGAGGTCCGTAAGGTATGGATGCTCGCTTTGGCTGATGGCGCGACGGCGTCCCTGCTCGCCGCGCTTGCGTGCTTGACGATAGGCCTCTTCCATGGTGTCTACTCCCTTAGTCGTTTAAACAACGATATGAACCATGGTACCACGATGCGAAACCACCACAAAGGTGCCTGTCCCCTTTGTGGTGGTTTAGGCGATGATGGGGGCGATGGCACGAATGCAGGCGTCGGCTGCCGTAAAAGTGGTGCTATCGTCGCTGACGATAAAGATGATTTTGCCCTTAACGCCAAAGTCGCCGATCTCGCTAAAGAGCACGTACGGCTCCTTGTCAAAGCCAGAGATGGGC
>USOF01000069.1 GCA_900556285.1 uncultured Collinsella sp.
GGTCTGGATCGCGGTCACGGCCTCGAGCGAGACGCCCGCGAACGGCTTGCCGTCCAGATCGCCAAACTCGCCGGCCATCTGACTAAAGCGCTCGTAGCCACCGGGCTTGAGCACGTCGGTCGCCAGGGTGACGGGCCAAATGCCGGCATCGTACAGGGCGCGGATGTTGTAGACCGTGGCGCCGCCGGAGTAGCTGATGCGCAGCTTGCCATCGAACTGCTCGGTAATGCGGCGAGCAGCCTCGATGGTCAGCGAGAACAGCGAACGGCCGGACATGTACATCTCGGTGGAAGGTAGCTCGTTCCTGGTCACGTCGACGGGGAACGTGTTGGTCAGCTTGACGCCAAACTCCAGGCCGCGCTCGGCGCACAGGGCAATCAGGCGCTCGAACATGGGCACGGCGTCGGCCCACTGCAGGTCCTCGCGGAAGTGCGTGTCATCGAAGACGATGTAGTCAAAGCCCAGCTCGTTGAGGCGCTGGCGGGCAAACTCATAGCCCAGCAGCGTGGGGTTGCACTTGATGTAGGTGTTGAGGCCCTTCTCGGTGATGAGGTAGGTCGCGATGCGCTCGATCTCGGCCGGCGGGCAGCCGTGCAGGGTGGACTCCGTGATGGAGTTGGACACGCGCGCCGGGATGGATTCGACAAATGCGGCGTCGACATGCTCAAACTTGTCCAGGTTGGCAAGCGCCCATGCGCGGCACTCATTCCAGACGTCAGAGCCGCTGGCGTCCTTCATGCCCTCGATGTAGGCATCGACCTTGGGGCTCTTGATGCCTTCCAGGTCATAGCCCACGGACATGTTAAAGACAAAGCCGTCCGGGCTGCCCAGGCCGTACTCGCGAGCGATCAGGTGGCAGGCAAACCATGCCTTCACGTACTCGGCAAAGGCCTGCGGAACCTCGAGCTCGGTCGACCACTCGCAGTTGTAGCACTCGTCCTGCGCCACGATGCAGGGCTTGTTGACGCACTTGGAGAGCTCCTCGCCGTCCATAACCTGAACGGTCTTGAGCTCAAAGAAGCGGGAGCCGGCCACGTAGGATGCCACGATGTTCTGGGCAAGCTGCGTGTTGGGGCCGGCGGCCGGGCCAAACGGAGTCTCGATGCGCTCGTCAAAAATGGGAAGCGCACCCTCCTGGTTGGTCGTGACCATCTTGCGCACGCCAAAGACGGCGCCCTGAGTCTTTTGCTCCTCGATGATCCAGTTCATCAGCTGCGAAAACGGGATCGGCCTCATGATGTCGCTCATAATGAGCTCCTCTCTGTAACGCCCGGCGAGACCGCGCGACGGGCGCAAATACGGTGTAGCGCTAGCACAGCGCCGGCGACCCCGCGGAGGCCGCCTATGCGCGCGCCGGATGCGGCGAAACATCCGACGCGCGTGAATCTACTTGTAATTAGTAGGCGCGATCGTTGAGCGTGCTCCAGAGCTTCTTGGACTCAGCCATGGTCCACGCATTGATCTTTTCCTCATCAATGCCAACGAACTCGCGATCCTTGTACAGGACGCGGCCGTTGATGATGGTGGTGCGGCAGTTTTTGCCCATCATGCCAAAGAGCATGTGGCCGTCGATGTTCTCCTCGCTCAGCGGCGTAAAGGGCTTGTAGTCCATGACGATGACGTCGGCGGCAGCGCCGGCCTCGAGCACACCGAGCTTGCGATCGAAGTACTTGCTCGCCATCTTGGCGTTGTTCTCGAACAGCATCGTCATGGCCTCGCACCAGCCCACGTTGGGCATGGCGGCGTTGTGACGCTGAATGATCAGGAAGACCTTGAGGCTCTCGAGCATATCGTGGGTGTAGGCGTCGGTGCCCATGCACACGGGAATGCCGCGGCGGAAGAACTCGAGCACGGGGGCGCAGCCTACGGCGTTGCCCATATTGGATTCGGGGTTGTTGACGAGCCAGGTGCCGGACTCCTTGACGATATCCATCTCGGCAGGCGTCACGTGGATGCAGTGGCCCAGCATGGTGTCGGGACCCAGCAGGTTGTGCTGCAGCAGGCGCTCGACGGGACTGATGCCGCCGCGGTTGAGGCGGGAATCCCACACGTCGTTCATGCCCTCGCACACATGGATGTGGAAGCCGGTCAGGCCGTTGTTGGCCTCGGCCATCTTATCCATGGTCTCGTCCGAAAGCGTAAAGGTGGCATGTCCGCCAAACATGGCGGCGATCATGTGGTTGTCGTTATCGCGACGCTCCTTGGCGGCCCACTGGGCAAACTCGGCGTTCTCGGCAATGGCCTGGTCGCACTTTTCCTGGCCGCGGCGATCGGAGACCTCGTAGCACAGGCACGAACGCATGCCCAGCTCCTGAGCTGCGTCCTTAATGGTAAAGAGGCTACCCGGGATCTCACAGAAGCTCGCATGGTGATCGAAGATCGTGGTGACGCCATCGCGAATGGAGTCCAAAATCGTGGCACAGGCGCTTGCCTTGGTGCCGTCGAGCGTCAGGTTGTCGTCGATCTTCCACCACTGCTGCTCAAGATTCTCCAGGAAGTTGGTGGGATTGCAGCCCTTAATGGCAAGGCCGCGCGCCAGACCCGAGTAGATGTGGGTGTGGCAGTTGATAAGTCCGGGCATGATGAGGTTGCCCTGGGCGTCGACGTACTCGGCATCCGGGTACTTGGCCTTGAGCTCGCACTCGGGGCCCACTTCGACGATCGTATCTCCGTCAATGGCGACCGCACCGTTTGGAATGAACGGGGTCTGAGCGTTGCGAGTAAAGACGGAACCGTTAGCGACCAGAAGCATGGATGCTCCCTTCAACATCAGGGGCGGGGTTTGACACCTCTGACATGGCGGAGTGCGAAGCGCCGGCCTACACCGGAAACGGGCCCTCTCCCGTCAACGCTTCACCAAAGGGACAACCCTTTGAAGTGCGGCTTGGCGCCGCGTGACGTCGGCGGACGAGGCGATGCGTCCGCCGACGAATAGCACCGAATTGGTTACTTCTTGCTCTCGGGCAAGACCAGATCCACGGCAGCGTCCTTGGCGGCATCGATGTGCTGAGCCACGACCGGCGTCTGCGGGAGGATCAGGTTAAGGACAATGGCCATGATGGCGGTGGGGGTCACGGCATTGGAGCCGATGACGGTGGACACCCAGGCAGGCATACCCTCGCCGGCAAGGCAACCGCTGGCCATCCAGATACCCAGGCCAAAGACGACGGAGGTGCCGACGATGGTGGTAGTGCGCTGCGTGAGGCCCTCGCGGGTGAACATGCGCACGCCGTTCATAGTGATGGTGCCAAAGACGCCGACGGTCGCGCCGCCGATGACGGGCTGCGGGATAGCGGAAAGGACAGCAGAGAGCTGCGGGAACAGACCGGCGATGGCAAAGACGGCCGCGATGATCACAAAGACCCACTTGTTGACGACCTTGTTGGAGCAGATGATGCCCACGTTCTGGCCAAGGGCGCTGGTGGGAAGACCGCCCAGCAGGCCGCCGACCATAGAGGTGAGGCCCTGGGACACGATAGCGCCGGAGAGCTCGCGCTCGGTGGGCATACGGTCGATGGAGCCCAGGCAGGCGGCGGAGACGTCACCGATAACCTGGATGGCAACCATGGGGAACACGACGGCGAGGGTAATGCAGACCTCGGGATCAAACTCGAGCGCGTAGGGCATGAGCTTGGGAAGGGCGAAGACCTGAGCGGTGGCGACGCTGGAGAAGTCGATCATGCCAAAGGGGATCGAAACGATCATGCCGACGATCATGCCAAAGAACACGGATCCCAGCTTGAGCGTGCCCTTGCCAAAGTTGGCGAGCGCAAAGACCACGGCAAAGGTGATAAGAGCAACGCACCAGGCCTGCGGGGTGCCCCACAGCGGCGTGCCCATGCCACCGGCCATGTACTTGACGGCCGTGGGATAGAGAGAGACGCCAATGGAGAAGATGACCGTACCGGTCACGACGGGCGGGAACAGCCACTTGATCTTGCTGTAAGCCAGACCAAAGAGGACCGCGACGGCGCCGCCGACGATCTCGCCGCCCAGCAGCGCACCAAAGCTAAAGCCCGAGGCACCCATGGCCTGCAGGGCCGGCAGGAACGCGAACGAAACGCCCATGACGATGGGCAGACCGCCGCCGATGCGACGGAAGGGAGCGAAGGCCTGAAGGGCCGTATCGATTGCCGAAAGAATGAGCGCGACCTGGATGATGTCGGTGCTCTGCTGGCTATTAAAGCCGTAGACGCCGGCCATGATGACCGCCGGGGTAATGATGCCGGCAAACGATGCCAGTACGTGCTGAAGGGCACACGGGATCATTTCCTTAACGGGAGGCATGCCTTCGCGAGTGAACAGGGCTTCAGTGCCGTTCGTAACCGTCTCCTGGGTCATTTGACCACCAATCCTCGAAATAGTTGTTTTCGCATCTAACGCTCTATTGTGACGCAGTGCGGGGTTGAGGTTGTGCCTTCGTTGCATATCGTATTAAAGATGATTCTCATTCTCAATAATAATTTTTTGTTATCAGACTATTCTTAAGCTGAGATAACGAATTTCCGCAGGTCAGGAAAGTGTCCGGTCAAAATAGCATCTAACTTTTCTTTTGGTCAACCGTTTACCGCCAAATTCCTACCGTTCGTCTGTATTACGCAATGTACCTGCGAATATACGAGATGACGAACAGCGTGTTACCATGAGAAAAAATTGTTATGAACATTTTCGATTTCACCCCAAGGAGTTGCCCGTGAACGAGACCGTACGTCGCTTTTTGCCGATGGTCGATTTCCTGGAGCAGATACTCGGCAAAAACAGCGAAATCGTGCTGCACGATTTCTCGGATCCCGACCACGCCATCGTCGATATTCGCAACGGCATCGTGAGCGGCCGCAAGGTCGGCGGTCCCGCCACCGATCTGGCACTCAAGATCATGCACGACGCCAAGTATCGCGACCTGCCGTTTATTACGGGCTATGAGGGGCGCGGCGCCGGTGGCAAGACGTTGGAGTCCGCGACGTTCTTTATCCGCGAGAATGACGAGATCGTCGGTATGCTCTGCGTCAACACCGACCTCTCGACTGTGCGCTCCATCAACGCCATGGCGCAGCAGCTCATGTCGTGCTTCGACGCTGTGCCAAGGCAGGCGGAGCCTGCGTCTATCGAAGTCGAAAGTCTTTCGGAGTCTACACAGGAGCTCATCGACCGCAGCATTGCCGAGTTGCTGAGCGCGCGCGGGCTGGATGTAGCGTCACTTGGTCAGAGCGACCGCGTGGACGTCATTCGCCACCTCAACGGCAACGGGGTGTTCATGCTCAAGGGCGCCATTGCCTGCGCTGCCGCCGCGCTTGGAATCTCTGAGCCCAGCGTCTACCGCTATCTGCAAAAGGTCCGCAAGGAGGGCTAACCCACTGATCCCTTGGGGACGGTGGAAAACGGATCATTTTTGTCGCAACGCTTAACAAAAGACCCTGCAGCTCGCACGCGCTGCAGGGTCTTTTTGCATGTCATGTTTAGTTGTTGTCAACGCCTTAGAGGGCGGCGATGACCTCGATCTCGACCAGACCGCCAGCCGGAAGGGCGGCAACCTGGAAGGCGCTGCGCGCGGGGAACGGAGCCTCGAACTTGGAGGCGTAGATCTCGTTCACGGCGGCGAAGTCGGCGATGTCGGCCAGGTAGACCGTGGTCTTGACGACATCGGCAAACGTGGCGCCGGCAGCGGTCAGCAGGGCCTCGACGTTAGCAAGGGACTGCTTAGCCTGGGCCTCGACGCCCTCGGGCATCTTGCCGGTTGCAGGGTCAATGCCCAGCTGGCCGGACAGGAACACCATGTTGCCGGTCTGGATACCGGGGGAATACGGGCCGATGGCTGCGGGTGCGTTATCGGAAGACACGACGGTCTTGCTCATGTTTTTCTCCTTACGATCAGATAGAGAGCGTGAGCGCGGCGTTCGCACCGGGAGGCACAATTCGGTCTGAACACCGCGCTTGATTTGGGATAGTACTCAAGGTTTCCGCGCGATGCAAGATTATTATCACGTTGCGAGAATAATTTATCGCCCAACGGCGCCTGTCGGCCGCTGAACGGCACGACCGGACGGTGAAGCTCAAAATGATCCGTTTCCCTCCGTCCCCATCGGATCAGGCAATCCATAGGGGACGGAGGGAAAAGGATCATTTTTGCTGCAAGGGCTGCTGAAGACTTTATCCCGCTTGGAGCACGGGCATCGCCCATCGCGACGGCACCACTATACTTTTGAGTATCTGAGCATTTTGAAAGGCAGGATATGACCGCAACCGCCAGTCGAACCACCAACCGCAGACCCGAGCTTTTGGCGCCCGCTGGAGGGCCTGAGCCCTTTGCCGCCGCACTCGCCGCCGGGGCAGACGCCATCTACTGCGGCATGGGCAGCTTCAACGCCCGCCGCAAGGCCACCAACTTTACCGACGAGGCCTTTGAGCAAGCCTGCCGCGCTGCACATCTAGCCGGGTCGCGCGTCTACGTCACGGTCAACATCGTCATCAAGCAGTCCGAGATGGCCGATGCGCTGCAACTCATCCATCGCTGCTCCACGCTGGGCCTGTCTCTTATACACATCTGACGCTGCCGACG
>USOF01000070.1 GCA_900556285.1 uncultured Collinsella sp.
CGAGATGCTCAGGAGTCTCGTGGGCTCGGAGATGTGTATAAGAGACAGAGTGAGGACGGCCCCGTTATCCTCGAGACCAATACCATTCCCGGCATGACCGATACGTCGCTGTATCCGGATGAGATCCGCCACACCGACGACATGACGTTCCCGCAGGTCTGTGACAGCCTGATCCGTATGGGCCTTCGTCGAGCGGGCATTGCATGCTAATCGAGGACGCGGTTTCGTCAGGAACGCCGCAGTTTGTCATCGACTCCTATGCCACGCTTGCCGAACGCGCCAAAACGCAGTCCTTCGGCCTTATCGAGGAAGATGTGATTGTCCTCGATACCGAGACCACAGGTCTTTCGGTGCAGGACAACGAGCTGATCGAGATCTCGGCGGCCCGTCTTTCGGGCCGCGAGATCGTCGACCGCTTCGATACCTTCGTGCATCCCAAGCAGCTGATTCCCGCCGAGATTACCGAGCTCACGAGCATTACAAATGCCGATGTGGCAGATGCCCCGTCGGCCGTTGAGGCCGTCGCCGCTCTCGCCGATTTTGTCGGTGGTTGCCCGGTAATCGCACATAACGCCACGTTCGACCGCTCGTTTATCGAGTCGGTCAAAGGCGGCGTCAACGTGAGCGATATTTGGATCGATTCGCTGGCGCTGTCGCGCATCGCGCTTCCGCGCCTGGCCTCGCACAAGCTGTCTTTTATGGCCGATCTGTTTGGCTGTGACTCGGTATCACACCGTGCCAATGCCGACGTCGACGCCCTGTGTGGCGTATGGTGCGTGTTGCTCGTGGCACTCACCGACTTGCCCCAGGGCCTCATGGCGCGCCTAGCCGACATGCATCCGGACGTGCCTTGGTCCTATCGTCCAATCTTCTCATTCTTGGCGGGGCAGAACCCTGGTTCTATCTTCTCTCTCAGCGCCGCTCGTGCTGACGTTCTCAAGGCCGATCGCGCCGACGATCGGGTGGACGCCGACGAACTGCCGGTACTCAAGATGCCGAGTCGTGAGGAGATTGAGGCAGACTATGCGCCAGGTGGCCTGGTCAATCGCATGTATCCCACCTACGAGCCGCGTGATGAGCAGATCGCGATGGCGCTCGAGGTCCGCGATGCGCTGGTCACGGGCACTCATCGTGTAATTGAGGCGGGCACGGGCGTCGGCAAATCGATGGCCTATCTGGTGCCTTTTGCCGAGGCAGCACGCCGTAACAACATCACGGTTGGTATTGCGACCAAATCGAACAATCTTGCCGACCAGCTCATGTACCATGAGCTGCCAAAACTTGCCGAGCAACTGGACGGTGGCCTGTCATTTTGCGCTCTCAAGGGCTATGACCACTATCCGTGCCTGCGCAAGCTTGAGCGCATGAGCCGCGGCCAGGTCGAGATTACCACCAAGCGCGATCCGGCGGACACGCTCACGGCGGTCGCGGTCATTATGGCGTACGTCTGCCAATCAGCCGATGGCGACCTCGACTCGCTCGGCATTCGGTGGCGCAGCGTCAACCGCCCCGACTTTACGACGGCCTCGCGCGAGTGTGCTCGTCGCCTCTGCCCGTTTTTCCCTGATAAATGTTTGGTCCACGGCGCTCGCCGTCGTGCAGCGCATGCCGACGTGGTGGTCACCAACCATTCCCTGCTGTTCCGCAATGTCGCGGCCGAGGGCAGGATTTTACCTCCGATTCGTCATTGGGTAATCGACGAGGCCCATTCCATCGAGCGCGAGGCGCGCCGTCAGTGGGCGCGCGTGGTGTCGGCGGACGAATCACGCGTTCTGTTTGAGCGCCTGGGTGGCTCGAGCACCGGTGCGCTAAGCCAGGTTTCCCGTGATTTGGCAACCTCCGAGGGCTCTACGCTCTATCTGGGCCTTACTGCCAAGGCGACGTCGACGGTTGCGCGCGCGAGCATGGCAATCGCCGACGTGTTCGATGGCGTTCGCGAGCTCGGCCGCCGTGCCCGTGGGGGTTATGACAATGCCAATCTATGGATTGGCCCCGAGCTGCGCGAATCTGACGACTGGCATGATTTCTTACCGTCGGCCTACGCTGCCATCGACGTATTGGAACAGGCTGACAAGAGCGTCGACGCGCTGGTGCAGGCTGTCGCCGCCGACAAGCCCGAGGTTGTTGTCGACCTGGGCGATATCTCGCGCCGCCTGCACGAGCTGGCCGAGAACCTCAAACTCATCATCGACGGCACCGATGAACACTACGTGTATTCGCTGAAGGTCAATCGCAGGTTGCGTGCCGGCGGAGAGTCAATGACCGCAGAGCGCATCGACATTGGCGAGGCCTTGGCAACCGAGTGGCTGCCCGAGGTTCACACGGCTATCTTTGCCTCGGCGACCATGACGGTGTCCAAAAGCTTTGAACACTTTAACCACGCGGTCGGCCTCGATCGCATCGGTGCTTCGACATCCTCATCGCTGCACTTGGACTCGAGCTACGACTTCGATTCGAACATGGCTGTAGTCGTTGCGGGCGATATCCCCGATCCGCGCGATCGCGAGAGCTATCTTACGGCGCTCGAGCGCGTGCTGGTCGACGCCCATCTTGCCATGGGCGGATCGGTGCTCACACTGTTCACCAATCGGCGCGACATGGAAGACCTGTACGCCCGCGTTGAGCCCAAGATGGCCCGTGCGGGTCTGGAGCTCAACTGCCAGCAGCGCAACTCATCTCCTCGTCGCCTGCGCGATCGGTTTATCAACGAGCCGACTTCATCGCTTTTTGCGCTTAAGGCCTTCTGGGAGGGGTTCGACGCCAGCGGCGAGACGCTGCGCTGCGTCATCATTCCCAAGCTGCCGTTCTCGAGTCCCACGGACCCGCTCTCGTGCGAGCGCAACCTGCGCGAAGACCGCGCTTGGGCGCGCTATTCGCTGCCCGAGGCGGTGCTCGAGGTCAAGCAGGCGGCCGGCCGCCTTATCCGCTCGTCGACCGATTGCGGCGTGCTGATTCTGGCCGACCCGCGCCTGGTGACGAAGGGCTACGGAAAGAAGTTCTTAACGTCGCTGCCCACGAGCTCCTACCAGCGCATCGAATCGGCGCAGATCGGGCACTATCTGCAACTGTGGCGCGCACGCCACGAGCGGCGGCGCTAAAGCGGACAGACGAGGGTTTTTGCCATATCGCACAGGCGCTTTGACAGGGCGGGGTCATCCAAGATGCGGATGGCTCCGCCCGCTGCGATTACCTGGCTCAGTAGCCAACGCTCGGAGCCGTAATGCACAGTTACCGTTGCCATGTCTGCCCCGCCGCGCTCGATTAGGGTGATGCCGGCCCAGTCCAGATGCTCCGCCATATCGAATGGCATCAAGAGCTTTGCGCTGCGCTGCGTCCGGGCAAGGGAATCGTGGAGGGATGCGACGTCCGGTGTGTGAGGCACGACGGAGTCTTCCGTCAAGGCGAGTCCCTCGATTTTATCCATGCGATAGGTGCGCTGCTCATCGACTGTGATGTCCCAGGCAATCAGGTATGTTTGGTCGCCGTTTGCCGTAATGCGCAAGGGGTCGACCAGACGCTCGCGTGGCCGCGCATCGTCCATCGAGCGATACGAGATGCGGCAACGAACACCGTCCTGAATGGCGCAGCTCAGCTGCTGCCAGTGCGACCCGTGGTTGACGGTGTCAAAGACGCGCTGGTTATAGCCGAGCTCTTCGGGCAGAAGGGCATGTCGAATCCGAGCTGCCGTCTGCGGCTCGATCCCCAACGATTCAAGTTCATGGTTGAGCACAGCGCCTTCGGCGGCACTCAGGCGCAGCGGTAGCACACGTCCGGCGTCACCGGTGAGGACCACACGCTCGCCGTGGCATTCGCAGATGATGCGCGCACCCGATTCTCGGTCCGCGAGCGTCGAGACGATCTCGAGAATCTCGTCGAGCGACGCCCCCGTGATGTCAAAGCGGCTGCAAATCTCGGTTCGTGTCATGCCGCCATCGCCGGCGGCGTAGAGGGCCTCCATGATGTCGATGGCGCGCGAGAGTCTCTGCTCGCTGGTGAGTTTACGCACGGGCATGCTCGTGCACCGTCCTTTCAATGAGGCGGTTCCACGCCTGCTTGAGCGATTTGGGGGCCATGGGCCTCATGCCGTCCATGGCGTGGGCCATGCAAAATGAGGCGGCGGCTTCAAGATCGCGCACGTCAACGGTCCAGGTCCATCCCGCATCGGTGTGTGCGAGCTCACCTCGCCCGCGCGTGAGGCCGTTGATCATATCGATCTGCGTCTGAGCGGCGAACGAGAACGTGGCTGCAACGGGCGGTCGGTCGGCAAAATCGAATTCAAAGAACAGATAGTCGTTGAGATTGAAGTCTGCAGGGATGGCGTAGGCCTTCGAAGGACGCCAAGCGCGAACGATACGGTCGCAGCGGAATGTCCTGATGTCGTCGGTGGCATTGTCGAGGCCGCAGAAGTACGCCACGCCCTCGCGCTCGAACATGCCGTAGACGCAGACGGTACGTTCTTTCTGCTCGCCGCGTCCGTTCTGATATAAAAATCGCAGCGCGCATCGCTCGGCAAAGGCGCTCCATACCGCATCGACGATGGGAGAGCGGCGGATCGGTGCTTCGTCCACCGCCGACATGCCGGTGAGGTAGGCAATTTTGGAGCGAATATCGGCAAGCGGCGCGGCAAAGGTGGAAGAGCCGGCCGCTAGCGTCTGGTCGATGGCGTTGAGTAGGATGTCGGCGTCGTCTGCGGTGATGAGGCCACCTGCTGCAAACGTGTGCTCGCGGTCGATTGTCCACGAGCTTTCCTCGGTCTCCTGCGCACCGGCGGGGCGAACTTCCTTGATTAAGATGCCACGCTCGAGCAGTTTGTCACGATCGCGCCGAAACTTGCGCTTATCCGAGTCGATGTTGCCCGAGCCATATCCCAGGTCAGAATCCAAGACGATCTGCTCGGTCGTCAGCGGTTCGGGGGAGCTGTTGAGCACAAAGAAAAGATTGAGGATGCGCTGAGCCGTTTTATCGAAACTGGGCTCCGAATTCCCCTTTTTAATTGTCGCGGTCGCGTCGCTTGCCGTCATAGAGTCCTCGCATGAGAAGGTGGTTTGCTGCCATGATTTTAGTCCGATATGGAGATTAGGCTATATCCTTGTCCGCTCGAGGCGTTAAGATGGCCCGAATTCGGTCGTTTGCGCTCGCTCGGGGTATACTTTCGACTATATACGGTTCTAATGTGCATGCATTGGGCCTATTTGTCGGATTATGGATGTGGAGCGCACATGGCGAACACCCAGAACTATATTAACCACCTGCTGCAGAACACCGGCATTACGCCGGCATGCAGCGAAGAAGAGCGCTTGGCTGCCGAGGATATCGCTCAGATCTTCCGCAACCACGGCTTTGACCCCGAGGTTCAGGAGTTCAATGCCCCGGCGCCCAGTAGATTGGCATTTGCCGTTACCGGTATTCTTGCGTTTGCCGGCGCCCTGCTGATGGGCATCGGCGGCGGTATCGGCTTGGTCGGCACCTTGCTGGCCATTGTCGGCGCCGTTCTTTACGTGCTCGAGCGCACGGGCCACCCCGTGGTTTCGCGCCTGGGCAAGACGGGCGTGAGCCAAAATGTCATCGCCTACCACAAGGCCTCGGGCCCGCTCGCGTCTCCGCGCAACCGCCCGGTGGTCGTTGTCGCACACTACGACTCTCCCCGTGCTGAGCTGCTCGCCCGCGAGCCCTATGCTTCGTATCGTGCGCTCATCGCCAAGCTGTTGCCCGTTGCCACGATTGCCCCTGCTGCCGTTGCCATCCTGCGTATCCTGCCGCTCCCCGGCGCGCTCAAGGTTCTGCTGTGGATTGTCGCGATCCTCGCTTCCCTCGTTGCACTTGCCAACGCGGCAAACATCATCTCTAACCGCCACGTTCTTCCCTATACGTCCGGCGCGGTGTGCAACAAGTCTTCTGTCGCCGCTATGCTCGGCGTTATGGACAACGTTGCTCCCTTCCAGGGCGAGAACGAGTTTCCCGACGATGTTCCGTTCGATACCTATTTTGGGGAGCAGAAACGTCGTGCCGAGGAAATGGCGCGCGCGGCGGCGGAGTATGCCGCGGCCCAGCAGCAAAACGACTACGGCAACACCATCGAGTACGAAGAGCCTACCTACGCCGAGGACGAGTTCGGTCAGCCGATTGCTCCCGACGCTCAAACCGAGCCCGAACAGGGCGAGGCTTTTGACGAGCAGATTGAGGGCTTTGAGGGTGCGTCTGCTGACGAGACACTGATTGGCGCCATCGTGCCCGAGGATCAGAATCAGGCTGTCCAGGCCGAAGAGTTCAATGACGGGGTTCCCGCTGCCGAGCCGGCGGAGGAGCCTGCCGAGCCCGAGCCCAAGCTCTATTGCAACGCCGCCGGCAACATCCGCTTTGGTTCGGATGCCATCCGTGCGCTCGGAATGCTTCCCGAGTCCTGCACACTCGATTACGAGGAGGGCGAGGAGCCGACGTTTGAGCTCGAGCCTGCCCCCGTTGTCACCGTGGGCGATGAGTCTGCCGCGGTTACCGCTGCCGTTGCCGAGCCCGAGGCGGTGTCCGCGATCGATCCCGCGGCAGGAC
>USOF01000071.1 GCA_900556285.1 uncultured Collinsella sp.
GCGTAAGATCGTCGGCAGCGTCAGATGTGTATAAGAGACAGCACCTCGATTGATATCAATCGTCAGGTGGGCGAGGTGCTGTGCGAGGCCTTCCCCGATAAAAAGGTTCAAATGCACGACCCCGATGCGATGGTGCACGTACTGGTGGTCCAGGGTAGCGTTTACGTGTATGCGCGCTCCGAGCGCGGCGTGGGCGGTCTGCCGGTGGGTTCTGCCGGCAAGGTCGTGACGCTTCTGTCGTCGGGCATCGATTCTCCGGTGGCGACCTGGATGCTCGCGCGGCGCGGCGCGGTGTGCGTGCCGGTGCATTTCTCCGGTCGTCCGCAGACGCCCGATACGAGCGAGTATTTGGTGCAGGACATCATCCGTGCGCTTGAGCCGGGTGTGCAGATCGGCCGCCTGTACGTGGTGCCGTTTGGCGATTGCCAGCGTGAGATTTCCGTCACCTGCCCCAGCAATCTGCGCGTGATCATGTATCGCCGCATTATGTATTCGGTTGCCGAGCGCATTGCGCATATCGAGGGCGCCAAGGCCATCGTGACCGGCGAGTCGCTCGGTCAGGTTGCCTCCCAGACGCTCGAGAACATCATGGCCGTTAACGAGGCCGTGAAGATTCCCGTGTTCCGTCCGCTCATCGGGTCCGACAAGCAGGAGATCATTGCGCGCGCTCAGGAGATCGGCACGTTCGATATTTCCACCGAGGCGGCGCCCGACTGCTGCACGCTGTTTATGCCGCGTCGTCCCGAGACGCACGCCAAACTCGATGTCGTGCACGAGGCCTGGGAGCTGTTCGACCACGAGGAGATGATTGAGCGCTTGCTTAAGCAGACCGAGTATATCGACTTCTCCAGCAACACGTATAAGGCCCCTAAGACCTTAAAACGCAAACATTCGGAGCTTGCTCCGCGTGAGATTTACCAAGATCACGAGTAATTGCCTGCATAGACCGACGATACGCCTGTATCGTCGGTCTTTTGCTATCTGGGCAAATGATGGAAAGATGTTCATTCGCTGACGTGTGGCTGAATAAATGGACATGTTCGCGCAAGGTTTTGGTCAGCTTTTGGTTTGACCGCGAAAACTGGTGTGGACGTGCGGAAGCTGCGGCGTTCGTTTCCTGACACGATGGTGTTGGGAGGTGTTTGCTATGGCGCAGCGCGAGCAACACGAACGGGTTAAACGTATGGACCGCTGGGCAGAAAAGCTGCTCGGCCATAAGGCGGTGGTGGTGGCGATTTTGGTTGTCATTGCCGCCGCGAGTGGCTTAGCGATGGCAAGTTTTAATAGCCGCTTTAGTGGCGTGTCGTTTGAGCGTAGTGATGAGGCAAGCGCTTCGGATGCGCGCGGGTCCGGGGATGCGTCTCCTGATGATGCCGATGAGTCGTCTGCCAAGAGTTCCTCTGCCGCCGAGGTGTACGTCGATGTGGGTGGCGCCGTTGTGAGGCCTGGCGTGTATCGGCTCAAAGAAGGAGCACGGGTGTCCCAAGCGATCGATGCCGCCGGAGGGCTTACGGCCGAGGCGGATGTGACAGGGCTTAATCGTGCGTCTAAGATCACAGATGGCCAAAAGATCTATGTTCCGACGGTGGGGGAGCAACAAGCGGCCGCGGCGGTCGGCGGGGCCGAAAGTGGTGCTGCCACGACCCTTGGCGCGGGGTCTTCGTCGGGGCTCGTGAACATCAATACGGCAAGTGCGGCGGAGCTGCAGACGCTCTCGGGCATTGGGCCTTCTATGGCTCAGTCGATTATCGATGAGCGGACAAAGAACGGTGCTTTTGCCTCAGTCGATGACCTGATGCGCGTATCGGGAATCGGTGAGAAGAAGCTCGCCAAAATCAAAGATTGTATCTGCGTATGAGCGCGTCCGAGCGCGAGCATGTGATGCCACCTCGGCCATTGATGCCGTGGACGATGGCCCTTGGTGCCGGCCTGTGTACGAGCTGTGGCTTGGTGCTTAACGTGGCAGCCGATGCGATGCTGGGGGAGCAGACATCGGCGGTCGGACCGCTTGTAGTTATTTCGGTTGCGGCGTCGCTGTGCATGGTGCTGGCTCGATCTTGTGAGCGACTTGTCTTGTGGAAACGTTGGCTATATGCCGCAGCTATCGGTTTGCTGACGGGCTCGATTGTTTCGGCGTGGTGGGCTGTGGGTGCGCTAAGTGCCACGAAGGCGCTCGACGGTCGAGCGGCAAGCAGTCTCGAGTTTGTCGTGCAGGGTGATCCGTCCATAAACGATGGGACGTATTCCTACACCTGCGAAACATGCGTGGACGGCAGGCGCTTGGGTGAGGTTCGTCTGTCGTGCGACCGCGAGCTTGGAGCCGGGTCTCATGTGCGCGTTATCGGCCGCGTTTCGCGCTTCGAGAACGATGCGTATGGGCGCTCGCGCGTGCTCCGAGGCGAGGTGCGCAAGGTTAAAGCCGTTCGGATTGTGTCGGTCGATGAGGGCTCTCCGGGGCCGCTGCTTCGGCTGCGAAATGGGCTGCTTGCGTCCATCGCGCCTGCGACCGACCCGGCGCGTGCGCTCATAGCCGGTGTCGTCTGCGGTCGTTCGGCTGAGCTGCGCGCCCAGCCGGCGGGCGACTGGTTTTCGGTAACGGGCACCGCGCATCTCATCGCTGTCTCGGGCAGCCATCTTGCCATCGTGGGGTTTGTGATTGAGGGTGTCTTGCAAAAGACTCGGTGTTCACGTGGTCTTCAGCGGGCGATATTGGCGATAACGCTTGTGGGCTACGCTGCCTTTACGGGTGCGTCTCCCTCGGCCGTGCGCGCGTGCTGCATGGTCTTCGCGACGCTTGTCGTAAACGGTGCGGGGCGTCGTCGGCACGGCCTTTCGGCGCTCTTCGTAACCATGTCCATCTTTGTGCTGCTGCGGCCGACGGTGCTGTTCGAGATGGGCTTTCAGCTTTCATGTGCCAGCGTCTTAGCCATTCTGTGCTTTTGCCCCTATGTGACCTACGCTTTGGGTGAGCTGGGTGTGCCATCGGGCGTTGCCAGCATGCTTTCGGTCACGCTTTGCTCGCAGTTGGCGACACTTCCCATTACCATTCCTGCCTTTGGTACGTTCTCGCTCATTGCTCCGCTGGCGAATGCGGTCATCGGTCCGGTGGTGAGTCTCCTGCTTGCTGTGTCGATCGTGCTGGTTCCCTTTTCGCTCGTGGAGCCGTTGCAAGCTTGGGCACTCGTTGTGCCCATGATTGCCGCCCGTTGCGCACTGTTCTTTGAGCAGCTGTTTGCCGCTGTGCCGGGTGCATCCGTGAGCGTGCCGCCCGATAGCATGTGGATTTATCTAGTGCCGTGTTTGCTGGCGGTTCTGCTGGTCTGTTGGCCGCGTCCCCGTGCACGTCCCATGGCGGTGGGGCTGCTGTGTTTGATGCTTGCAGCGGCCGTTCCGTATGTCTATTGGGATCGATTCGCTCCGCCTTCGGTGACGGTGCTCGATGTGGGGCAGGCCGATGCGATCCTGGTTCGTCAGGGTGGCGCTGTGGCGCTCGTGGACTGTGGGCTCGATGAGCGCGTGGTGTCGGCGTTGGTTCGCAATAACGTGCACCATATCGATGCCGTCGTTGTGACGCATTGGGATGAAGACCACTGGGGTGGTCTTCCCGATGTGCTCGATCAGTTTTCGGTTGGAACCATTGTGGTTGCGGCCGATGCGCTTGACGGTGCGCCTGCTGAGGTCCTGAATCGCCCCGGCGTAACGTATCGGCAGGTGGCTTGTGGAGACACGGTCGATATCGGCGCGTTTCGGACACGTGTGATGTGGCCGTTTGACACGGTGGATGGCGAGGGCAATGAGGACTCTCTTGTTTTGCTGCTCTCCTATGCTCAGGAAGGCAAGAGCCTGCGCGTGCTCCTCACTGGTGATGCCGAGCTCGATCAGGAACGCGAGTTTGTACAGGAGGTGGGTGATATCGATGTGCTCAAGCTAGGGCATCACGGCTCAAAAGTTTCCGTCGACACAGACCTGCTGGGCACGCTTAAGCCCGAGCTCTCTATCGCGAGTGCGGGCGAGGGCAACCGCTACGGCCATCCATCCGATGCCTGCATCGATGCGGTTCGCGATGCGGGCGGTGCGTTCGCATGCACCATCGAACACGGCGACATTACCGTCTCGCCGACCGCGAAGGGCTTTGCGATGCGATGCCAGCGACCGTGATGCTGTCGTTGGCGCGGGACCAACCCCTGGGCTAAAATGGCACGGTACGAACTCGAGAGTCTGCGAGAGGGGAGCGCAATGTCCGAAACCGGTCTGCTGCCGGCATATCTGATCGTCGGTACCGATGGGGTCAAGCGCGACCACGCCGTCTCGCGTATGAAAGCTCGCTTGAAAAAGTCGGGTATGGTTGAGTTCAACCTCGATGAACGTGACATGACGAAAGATCCCGATATCGAGTCGATCATCGGCTCGCTCAATACCTTTCCCATGGGTAGCGAGTTTCGCCTGGTGATCCTCGACGGCTGCTCTAAGCTTGCCAAGGCGGTCTCGGAACCGCTCGTCGAGTACCTCGCAAGTCCCAGCCCCACGACGGTCTGTCTCATTATCGCCGACTCACTTGCCAAGAATACGCGCCTGTATAAGGCAATCGCCAAGATCGACAAGAAGGCTATCGTCGATTGCTCGGGTACCAAGCGCTGGGAACTGCCGCGTCGCGTTCAGCAGATGGCGACGCGGCACGGTAAGTCCATCTCGACGGCTGCTGCCGAGGAGCTCGTCTCGCGTTCGGGCGAAAACACGCGCATGCTCGATAACGACCTGGCAAAGCTCGCCCAGATGGTCGAGGCGCCCCAGATTGAGCTTGCCGACGTGGAGCGTTGGATCGTGCGTACGGCCGAGGTTCAGCCCTGGGACTTCCTCAACGCCGTCTCGGCTCGCGAT
The DNA here is from genome assembly GCA_900556285.1 of uncultured Collinsella sp. Lineage (GTDB taxonomy): Bacteria > Actinomycetota > Coriobacteriia > Coriobacteriales > Coriobacteriaceae > Collinsella. The sequence goes on from USOF01000071.1 coordinate 4,879, forward strand.
ATGCGGCGTTCGCTCGAACTCTTTAAGCTTCTGCCCTCCAAGAGCTACGTGTGGACCTACACGCTGCTATGCGGTCGCATCCGTGAGCTGATTGTTGCTAAGGCGCTCGATGGGCGTGGGCAGGGGCGTGAGCTCGCCGCGACGCTCAAGCTTCAGGCCTGGCAGGTCAAGAATCACCTTACCTGGGCACGTCGCTTTTCTATGACCGAGCTCGTTGCCGCGCTCGAGGGTGCCGTCGATGTGGAGCTCGCGCTCAAGGGTTCGGCCGATTCGGAGACCGCGCTTTTGCTCTGGATTACGAACATCTTGAGAAAATCGTGATGATACCTGCCTATTTGACAAATTCGTTCTATCCCTTTGAGGGGGAGCGTGCTATAGTAGGCGCTTGCATGACCTCACCGTGTCTCAGAGGTGTCATACATTTTTTGCAAGGAACTCGAAAGGAACTCCAGAAGTGGCAAACATCAAGTCTCAGAAGAAGCGTATCCGCACCAATGAGGCAGCTCGCATGCGTAACAAGGCTGTCAAGTCCGAGCTCAAGACGCTGACCAAGCACGTCCAGTCCGCCGTCGCCGAGGGCGACGCCGAGAAGGCCCAGGCTGCCCTCAAGACCGTCACCAAGCGTCTCGACATGGCTGCCGCTAAGCATGTCATCCACAAGAACCAGGCTGCTAACCGCAAGTCCGGTCTTGCCAAGCTCGTGAACAGCATCAACGCTTAAGTTGTAAATTTCACACCACACAGATTACGCGCATAAATGGAGCCTGTTTTATGGAACAGGCTCCATTTTTTGTACCGCTCGGGTAAGATAGTCCGCATGAATACTTCAATTGACATTTCCCACATCCGTAACTTCTCGATCGTTGCGCATATCGACCATGGCAAGTCCACGATCAGTGACCGCATCCTCGAGCTCACCCATACCGTCGATGAGCGCGACATGGAGTCGCAGCTGCTCGACACCATGGACATCGAGCGCGAGCGCGGCATCACGATCAAGTCCAATGCCGTCCGCGTGTCCTATGACGCCGACGACGGCGAGACGTATCAGTTCAACCTGATCGATACGCCGGGCCACGTGGACTTCACCTACGAGGTCTCGCGTTCGCTTGCCGCTTGCGAGGGTGCGGTGCTCGTCGTGGACGCCACTCAGGGCGTCGAGGCACAGACCGTTTCCAACGCGACGCTCGCCATGAACGCCAACTTGGACATTGTTCCGGCCATCAACAAGATCGACCTTCCCTCGGCGCACCCTGACGAGGTTAAGACCGAGATCGAAGACGATCTGGCCATTCCCGCCGACGATGCCGTGTGCGTGTCGGGCAAGACCGGCGAGGGCATCCACGATCTGCTGGAGTCCATTGTCTTTTTGATCTCGCCTCCCAAGGGCGATGCAAATGGCCCTCTCAAGGCACTTATTCTGGATTCGTACTTCGATGAGTACCGCGGCGTCGTCGCCACGGTGCGCGTCTTTGACGGTTCCATCAAAAAGGGCGATACCCTGCGCATGATGCAGGCCAAGGGCGACTTCTTGGTCGACGGCGTGGGTGCTGTCTCTTATACACATCTGACGCTGCCGACGATCTTACGCGTGTAGATC
>USOF01000072.1 GCA_900556285.1 uncultured Collinsella sp.
CGAGATGCTCAGGAGTCTCGTGGGCTCGGAGATGTGTATAAGAGACAGTCCTTATGCTTGCGGGCCTTGCGCGCCCAGGTTCGGATGCTCTTTTTATTGAGCCCCAGTACGGCCTCGGCATCGTTGCCCGCAACGTCGAGCGCCAGCTTATCAATGACCACCTGGTCCTTGGTAGACGCATCGACGGAGACAACGCGGAAGTCGCCCTCCTGCATGGCAGGATCGAACGGGCCCACCTTGGCAAAGTCCCACGGCTCCAAAATGCCCATAAGGCGAACGTCCAGGTAGTTTGCCCGCGGATACGCCCAGTCGAGCACCTCGTAGTACACCAAGGTCTCCTTGCTCAGGCCCTTGCCCGGGAAGCTCGCCATCATGCGCAAGTCCGCCAGCGCCATGGGGAAATAGAAGAGCATCATGTCGTTTTGGATCGCGTCTTCCACGTCGTGCCCGGCAAGGGCATCCGGATACTGGCGCACCAGCTGCAGCGCGTTGGCACGTGCCTGCTGCGGCGAGATTTCACAGGGAATACCCTGCTCGGGCACATACTCCGCACCAACGCCCATGGTCAGGCGCTTGCTAAACGTCCCCGGCTTGAGCAGGTCCGCAATGCCGATCTTATTGCCGCAGGACGGGCACTCAAACACACGCTGCGTTGACTCGCCCTCAAAGGACGCTCCGCAGAAGGGGCAAGGAATGCTCACATGCGTGGCCTCTTGGAACTCCTGCGCCGTGCCGCGATCCTCCCACAGCAGATGTTCCAGGACCGACTGATTGCGCCAGTGCGCATTGAAGAAATACCAGTCCGGGTCCTGCGGGCGCTCGAGTTGCGACACATGCGTGAGTTTGAGCAGTCCATCCACCACCGTCAACGGCGTATGGCGAATACCCAAAGCGCTCTTGGGCTCTCCGGCGTCCGCCTGCCACGGAACCACCGTGCCGCAATAGGCGCACTCAAAGCTGCGCTTAGCCTGGTGCGAGTACATAGGGCCGCCGCAGTTTTGACATTTAATGGCAAACATCTCGTCCATGGAAACGTCCTCCTTTGCACAGGGGCTGTCGACATTAAGTATGTCGAGCAAGCAGGCACATGCCCATACCCATGTGGCCCAAAATGGACCACCCAGGCAGACGAGAAGGCTCGCTCGTTAGCACCGGCAGACTATTGCTGCATTTTCTGAGCATCGGCGCACGGCGCCCCCGTGCGAGCTACACTATCCCCTTAAACATGATTGTGAGGACGACCGCTATGCTATTTGTAAATCGGCTGGTACATACGCTTGTTCCCGGCAGCGAGAGCGAGCCGGTCGATGCATCTTGCCGCACCAACGCGGGCTTTTCCGCAAGCCTCGTCTGCATTGGCCTCAACATCACCCTGTGCCTGGCCAAGGGCATCGCGGGTCTGCTCGCCGGCTCCGTCTCCCTCATCGCCGACGCTTTCAACAACCTCTCCGATGCCTCGAGCAACATTGTGAGCCTGCTCGGTTTCCGCCTTGCCAGCCGCCCGGCAGACGAAGGCCACCCCTATGGTCACGGCCGCTACGAGTACCTAGCCGGCCTGTTCGTCGCCGTCCTGGTTTGCGCCGTCGGCATCAACCTGATTCTCGAGTCGGTCACTAAGATCATCAAGCCCTCGCCCACCGCTTACACGTTTATTTCCCTTGCGGCACTGGCTACGTCCATGCTCGTTAAGCTCTGGATGGCAGCGTTCAACCGCACGCTGGGCAACCGCATCGATTCCGAGACGCTCATCGCCACGGCGCAGGACTCCAAAAACGACGTCATCACCTCGGGCTCGGTCTTGGTGGCGGCGCTTATTTCGCAGACGACCGGCTTTGATCTCGATGGCTGGGCAGGCCTGGGTGTGGGCGTCTTCATCTGCATCAGCGGTCTGGGCCTGGTGCGCGACGCCATCAGCCCGTTGCTGGGGCAAGCGCCCGACCCCAAGCTCGTCCAGGCAATCCGCGACAAGATCATGTCCTATCCGCAGGTCTTGGGCACACACGACCTCATGGTGCACGACTACGGCCCCGGTCGTCAGTTTGCCAGCGCCCACGTGGAGATGCCCGGCGAGGGCGACGCGTTTGAGCACCACGAGATTCTGGACACCATCGAGCACGACGTCAAGCGCCAGATGGGCATTGGTATCACGCTGCACTGCGACCCCATCGCGACAACCGGCGATGACTTGCGCGGCTGGGTCAAGCGCGGCGTCATGCAGATCGATCCCGCGCTCTCCATCCACGATCTGCACGAGCACGACGGGTTCGTTTCGTTTGACCTGGTGCGTCCCGACGGCTTTGACATATCCGACGAGGAGCTGCTGGAGCTCGTCACGCGCATCGTGCACGAGCGCCGGCCCGATGTCTCATGCGTCGTCACGTTTGATTCGGGCTTCAGCTCGCCCGAGCGTCCGGCCGAGCAGCTGTAGCCCCGCTCCGCTCGTCCGCTAGTTTCCCTGCGCGCCCGAGATGCCGTTTTGCAGGGCGTTCCAGGCATCCGTCGCCATGCCGCCCAAGTTCTGCGCGGTATCGCCCAGGTTCTGAGCGGTGTCGCCCAGCTCCTGCGCCTTGTCTCCCAACTCCTGCGCCTTGTTGCTCAAGTCCTCCAGCGTATTGGAGCTCGAGCTGTCGGTACCGCTTTGGCCGTCGGACGAGTTGCCCGAACTGTTCTTGTGCGTGAGTTGAATTTCGAGGTTGCCGTTGTCGTTATAGTAGGCAGAAGTAACGACCCAGTTGGCATCGACGACGGGCGTTGAGCCATCATCAGTCAGGACCACGGCATTCGAAAGATCGGCGCCGCGCGACTTGAGGATCTTCTTGGCGTTGGACCAGTACTGCCCCGGGATATCGCTCAAATCGACGGTGCTAGACGAGGCGGACTCGGTTTGCTCGGCAGTGCTATCGGCCGTTGAACTCCCTCGCTTGTTGAGCATGCCCGACACGATGGCAAACACAACCGACAGCGCAAAGAAGATCGCCAGCACGATGAGGATCTTCTTAATCACGCTCGACGAACGCGACGGCGTCTCTTCCTCGTCCTCGCCATATTGCGGAATCGACTTGGGGTACTCGCGATACGGCTCGCGCGACTCGTAGCGAGGCTGCGCCGTGCGAGGCATATACGTCGTCTGCTGAGGCTGCGGAATGGGATTCTGCGGCAGGTCATCATAGGGATTCGGCGTCGAGGCGGCATAAGAATCCTGCGGCGCGTAATCAAACGGGTCTGCCGCCGCGTTGCCATAGGGGCTTTGCAAAGATGCAGCGTAAGGGTCCTGCGCCGCGTCGCCATAGCCCATAACCCGGGTGGGCTCGGCAGAAGGCTGCGTCGCGGCGGGGTCGACATAACCGGGGTTGGGAACAACGCGGGTCGCATCGGCGCTATCGCCAGCCTGCGCGGAACCGCAGCCGCCCATCACGGTTGTCTTGTCCTGATCCATGCAACGATTCCTTTCCGTCGCCTGTAAGCATCAAGTTATCCATGCATTCTACCAGCGCAAAAGCCTATGATGGGCAGAGTCAGTCGGTATCTACAAGACATGCGCGGGCCTAAGGATCAAAAAGCCCCGTCGGGCCTTGGTAGGCGCGACGGGGCGGGCAAGCGGCTATGAGCAGCGAGCTTAGAACAGGCCGGTGATGTTGCCGTCGTTGTCGACGTCGATGTTCTCGGCCGCAGGGACCTTGGGCAGGCCCGGCATGGTCAGAACACTGCCAGTCAGTGCGACCACAAAGTGGGCGCCGGCGGAAACCTTGAGCTCACGCACCGTGATGCGGAAGTTCTCGGGAGCGCCCAGGGCCTTGGCGTTGTCGCTAAAGCTGTACTGCGTCTTGGCGACGCACACCGGCAGGTTGCCAAAGCCATTCTCGCGCAGCTCGGCGAGCTGGCGCTTGGCGGCCGGCGTAAAGTCAACGCCGTCGGCGCGGTAGACCTTGGTGGCAACGGCCTCGAGGGCATCAGCGACATCAGCGCCGTCCTCATAGGCAAACTTGAGCTCGCTCGGCTGCTCAATCAGACGCATGACCTCATCGGCAAGCTCGAGCGCGCCCTCGCCGCCCTTGGCCCAGACCTCGGAAAGCTTAACGTTGACGCCGAGCTTCTGGCACTCGGACTCAATGAGCGCGAGCTCGGCCTCGGTGTCCGTCGGGAAGCGGTTGATGGCGACCACGCAGGGCAGACCATATACGTTCTGGATGTTGTCGACGTGACGCAGCAGGTTGGGCATGCCAGCCTTGAGTGCCTCGAGGTTCTCCTCGTTGAGATCGGCCTTGGCGACGCCACCGTTGTACTTCAACGCGCGAGCGGTGGCGACGACCACGACGGCGTTGGGACGAACGCCCGTCATGCGGCACTTGATGTCCAGGAATTTCTCGGCACCCAGGTCGGCACCAAAGCCCGCCTCGGTAATGGCGACATCGCCAAAACGCATAGCCATACGCGTGGCCATGATGGAGTTGCAGCCGTGGGCGATATTGGCGAAGGGACCGCCGTGGACAAACGCGGGCGTGCCCTCGAGCGTCTGCACCAGATTGGGCTTGAGCGCATCCTTGAGCAGTGCGGCCATAGCTCCCTGGGCCTTAAGGTCGCGGGCGCGGACGGGCTCGCCGGCATAGCTATAGCCGACAACGATCTCGCCCAAGCGCTCCTTAAGATCGCTGATGCTCGTGGACAGGCACAGGATCGCCATGACCTCGGAGGCAACGGTGATATCGAAGCCGTCCTCGCGCGGCACGCCCTGGGCCTTACCGCCAATGCCGTCGATGACGTGGCGCAGCTGACGGTCGTTCATATCGACGACGCGCTTCCAAGTGATGCGCTTAACGTCAATACCGAGCTGATTGCCCTGCTGGATGTGGTTATCAAGCATGGCGGCCAGCAGGTTATTGGCGGCACCGATAGCGTGGAAGTCGCCGGTAAAGTGCAGGTTGATATCCTCCATGGGGATGACCTGAGCCCAGCCGCCGCCGGCAGCACCGCCCTTAACGCCAAAGACGGGGCCGAGCGAAGGCTCGCGCAGGGCCACGGCACTCTTGACGCCGCGACGACGCAGGCCATCGGCCAGACCGATGGTCGTGGTGGTCTTGCCCTCGCCCGCAGGCGTGGGGTTGATGGCGGTCACGAGGACAAGCTTGGCCTGGTGATCAGTCGGCTCGTTGAGCAGTGAATAGTCGACCTTAGCCTTGTCGAAGCCGTACGGAATCAGGTGCTTAACGTCGACGCCGGCGTTCTTGGCCACCTCGGTAATAGGCAGTGGCGTGACAGAACGTGCGATTTCGATGTCAGTAGGCATGGGCGGTCCTTTCGTTACCGAATGAGAAAAAGACCAATTCAGCATAGCACGGGCGCGCAATAGTAAAACGCCCATAACCGATGAACGGCGATATGTTTACCCGATGCCCAGCGATAGTCCAACAGCCCGCCAAAACAAAGCGCCCTAAACGGTAGGTTCAATCCCCAGGTGCTCAAAGGTGCGAAGGGTTGCCTGACGGCCCTGCGGCGTGCGAATCATCAACCCGCACTGCAGCAAATAGGGCTCATAGACATCCTCGAGCGTGCCCGGGTCCTCGCCCACCGCGCTGGCAAGGGTCGTAAGTCCCACGGCACGACCGGAGAACGTCTTGGCAAGCGTCTCCAAGATACGAATATCCATCCAGTCCAGACCGAGCTCGTCGATCTCGAAGAACTCGAGCGCCTGACGGCAGATATCGAGCTCAATGGGACCGTTGCCGCGCACCTGTGCATAGTCGCGCACGCGCTTGAGCAGGCGGTTGGCAAGACGTGGCGTACCGCGCGAACGCGAGCCGATCTCGAGTGCACTGGGATGATCGATCGTCACGCCCAGGATAGTCGCCGAGCGCGTCACAATCTGCGCGAGCTCCTCGACCGTGTAGTAATCCAGGCGATATGAAATGCCAAAGCGGTCGCGCAACGGGCCTGTCAACATGCCTGAGCGGGTCGTTGCCGCTACCAGCGTAAATTTGGGAATATCCAGGCGAATCGAGCGCGCCGCCGGACCCTTGCCAATCACGATATCGAGGGCAAAGTCCTCCATCGCGGGGTACAGGACCTCCTCGACCGAACGGTTGAGGCGGTGGATCTCGTCGATAAACAGCACATCACCCGGCTGCAAGTTAGTAAGGATGGCCGCCAGGTCGCCCGTGCGCGCGATGGCAGGACCACTCGTGGTCTTGATCTGAGCGCCCAGCTCGTTGGCGATAACGGTGGCCAGCGTGGTCTTGCCCAGGCCCGGAGGACCCGAGAAAACCACGTGGTCGAGCGTCTCACCACGGCTCTGCGCCGCTTCGATCAACACGCGCAGGCTCTGCTTGATGTGCTCCTGGCCACAGTAATCGTCCAGGCGCTGGGGGCGCAAAGTGCGGTCGACATCGAGGTCCTCGGCCGTCAGCTCCGAGCCCACCATGCGCTCGCCGTGCGCCATGGATGCCGCCGGCGAGTTGCCGGGCGTCGCCCACAGGTCCTG
>USOF01000073.1 GCA_900556285.1 uncultured Collinsella sp.
ATCCTGTTTGGTATCTCCGAGAACGTCAACTACGTCGCCGCCGTTGCTGTCGAGCAGCTCGCGGATCTCGCGGACGGCCTTGCCGCTGCGGATGAAGGAGGCGGCGACGTAGTTGACGTTCTCGGAGATACCAAACAGGATGTCCTGACGGTCGCGCTCGGTGATGGCGGGCAGCGAGATGTTGACGTTGGGCATGTTGACGCCCTTGCGCTCGCCGATCAGGCCGTCGTTCTTAACGACGCAGGTCATGTCCTGGCCGCTGACGGACTCGACCTCGAGGGCAACCAGACCGTCATCGATCAGGATAAGGGAGCCCTTCTCGACCTCGGAGGGCAGAGCCAGGTAGTCGAGGGAGATGTGCTCAGCGGTGCCGTGGAAATCCTCGGACGTGGGCTGAGCGGTGACGACGATCTTATCGCCGGTCTTGACGGCAACCTTCTTGCCGTCGACCAGAAGGCCGGTGCGGACCTCGGGGCCCTTGGTGTCGAGCAGGATGCCGACGGGCAGACCGAGCTCCTTGGAAATACGACGGACGCGCTCGATGCGACCGTGGTGCTCGTCGTAGGATCCGTGCGAGAAGTTAAAACGGGCGACGTTCATGCCCGCCTTGATCATCTCGCGGATGGTCTCGTCGCTATCGCAGGCGGGACCCATGGTGCATACAATCTTGGTGCGCTTGTACATTCAGACCTCCATCTGACATCGTCTTGCGCTGATAGATAAACCATAAGAAATAAAACTGAGATGATTATAACGAAATGCCGACCGAATACCCCAAAAAATCGACCGTATGCCGAATTAGAAGTTCATTTTTTGCGGTAAAAACGGTATATGCAAAAACTTTACCAACCGTTCTAACCGCTGCTATCTGGGCGATATTTCAGTTTGATGATGCACCGAAGAAAAAACGTTTTATCAATGTTGAGCATCACACGGTCTGCATCGTTGCACTCGAGCCGTGTTTCCAATTGGAATGTTTTGGCTAGACGCGCCGCTTTGGGGTACCATAGCCCCACTATCAACTGCCGCTCAGCACGGCAGCCTTGATGAGCCCTTGCCCTTCTCCTGGGAATTATGATCGGGCATCAATCTGCTGAGTGGCCCGAATCCCAGGAGGGGACTCTATATGCAAAAGGAATACCTGTCCGCCGCGGCGGAGGTGCTCAGCGACCAAGGTGTCGATGAGAACCTCGGCCTGAGCAACGACGAGGCGTCGTCGCGCCTTGCCAAGACAGGCCCTAACAAGCTCGAGGAAGCCGAGAAGACGCCGCTATGGAAGCGTTTCTTTGAGCAGATGGCCGACCCCATGGTCATCATGCTGATCGTTGCCGCCGTTATCAGCGCACTTACGGGCATGGTCAAGGGCGAGCCCGATTTTGCCGACGTCGCCATTATCATGTTCGTCGTTATCGTCAACTCGGTGCTGGGCGTGGTCCAGGAAGCCAAGAGCGAGGAGGCCCTCGAGGCCCTGCAGGAGATGAGCGCGGCGCAGTCCAAGGTGCTGCGCGACGGCAAGCTCGTGCACCTGCCGAGCGCCGAGCTCGTGCCCGGCGACGTGATCATGCTCGAGGCGGGCGACTCCGTCCCGGCCGACTGCCGCGTGCTCGAGAGCGCCACGATGAAGATCGAAGAGGCCGCACTGACCGGCGAGTCCGTGCCGGTCGAGAAGCACACCAACGTGATTGAGCTTGCCGCGGGCACTGACGACGTGCCGCTCGGCGACCGCAAGAACATGTGCTACATGGGCTCTACCGTGGTGTACGGTCGCGGTCGCGCCGTCGTGGTCGGCACCGGCATGAACACCGAGATGGGCAAGATCGCCGGCGCTCTGGCCGAGGCCAAGGAAGAGCTCACGCCGCTGCAGGTGAAGCTTGCCGAGCTCAGCCGTATCCTCACCATCATGGTGATCGTCATCTGCGTCGTGATCTTTGGTGTTGATATCCTCCGCCACGGCGTGGGCAACGTCCTTACCGACCCGACTGCCCTGCTCGATACCTTTATGGTTGCCGTCTCGCTCGCCGTCGCCGCTATCCCCGAGGGCTTGGTCGCCGTCGTGACCATCGTCCTTTCGCTCGGCGTGACCAAGATGGCCAAGCGCCAGGCGATCATCCGCAAGCTTTCTGCTGTCGAGACGCTCGGCTGCACGCAGACCATCTGCTCGGACAAGACCGGCACTCTTACCCAGAACAAGATGACCGTCGTCAAGCACGAGCTCGCTGCGCCCAAGGAAAAGTTCTTGGCCGGCATGGCGCTGTGCTCCGATGCCCAGTGGGACGAGGAGCTGGGCGAGGCCGTGGGCGAGCCGACTGAGTGCGCTCTTGTCAACGACGCCGGCAAGGCGGGCCTCACTGGCTTGACTGCCGAGCATCCGCGCGTGGGCGAGGCTCCGTTCGACTCGGGCCGCAAGATGATGTCCGTGGTCGTCGAGACCCTGGACGGCGAGTACGAGCAGTACACCAAGGGCGCGCCCGACGTGGTGATTGGCCTGTGCACCCATATCTACGAGGGCGATAAGGTTGTGCCCCTGACCGAGGAGCGTCGCGCCGAGCTCGTGGCAGCCAACAAGGCCATGGCCGACGAGGCCCTGCGCGTGCTGGCGCTGGCGAGCCGCACCTACACCGAGGTTCCCGCCGACTGCAGCCCCGCTGCGCTCGAGCATGACCTGGTTTTCTGCGGCCTGTCCGGCATGATCGACCCGGTCCGTCCCGAGGTGGCCGATGCTATCCGCGAGGCGCACGACGCCGGTATCCGCACCGTCATGATTACGGGCGACCACATCGACACCGCCGTGGCCATCGCCAAGCAGCTGGGCATCGTCGCCGATCGCAGCCAGGCCATCACCGGCGCCGACCTCGACCGCATGAGCGACGAGGAGCTCGACGCGCACATCGAGGACTACGGCGTGTACGCCCGCGTCCAGCCCGAGCACAAGACCCGCATCGTCGAGGCTTGGAAGTCACGTGACCAGATCGTTGCCATGACGGGCGACGGCGTCAACGATGCCCCGTCCATCAAGCGCGCCGACATCGGCGTGGGCATGGGCATCACCGGCACCGACGTTACCAAAAACGTCGCTGATATGGTGCTCGCCGACGACAACTTCGCCACCATCATCGGTGCCTGCGAAGAGGGCCGTCGCATCTACGACAACATCCGCAAGGTCATCCAGTTCCTGCTTTCGGCCAACCTTGCCGAGGTCTTCTCGGTGTTTATCGCCACGCTCATCGGCTTTACCATCTTCCAGCCGGTGCAGCTGCTATGGGTGAACCTGGTCACCGACTGCTTCCCCGCGCTCGCGCTGGGCATGGAGGATGCCGAGGGCGACATCATGAAGCGCAAGCCGCGCAACGCCAAGGACGGTGTCTTTGCCGGACATATGGGTCTGGACTGCGTGGTCCAGGGCCTAATCATCACCGTGCTGGTGCTGGCGAGCTTCTTTGTGGGCGTGTACTTTGACATGGGCTACATCCACATCGCCGATATGATCGCCGGTAATGCCGACGAGGAAGGCGTGATGATGGCCTTCATCACGCTCAACATGGTCGAGATCTTCCACTGCTTTAATATGCGCAGCCGTCGTGCGTCGCTGTTTAGCATGAAGAAGCAGAACAAGTGGCTGTGGGCTTCCGCCGCGCTGGCACTGGTGCTGACGGTGATCGTGACCGTGCAGCCGACGCTTGCCGAGATGTTCTTTGGCCCCGTGACGCTTGAGCTCAAGGGCGTTATCGCCGCCTTGGGCCTTGCCTTCCTGATCATCCCGCTGATGGAGATCTACAAGGCGATCATGCGCGCGGTGGAGAAGGAGTAGGTCGAAAGGCCATCCTTCCCACCGGCCCGACCGCCTGCGGGGTTTCTTCTTCGCTGGTCCTCGCGCTTCGCGCTGCGGGATCGCTCAGAAGAAACCCCTCCCGGCGGGCGGGCCTTCGGATAACCTCTCGGGACCATGAGCTGAGGGAAAGTATGTGAGTCGGTCGAGCGTTTGCTCGACCGGCTCTTTTTGATTTAGGGCTTTGCCCGGCCAGCTCTTTTTGATTTAAAATACCTGCTCAGTTGTGATTTATGGTGCTGGGAGGCGCTTGTGGGCAAGGCTAAGGCTAAGGCGAAGAAAAAGACGACGGGGGCGCGGGCTAAGCGTGATCGTCGTCGGAAGCTCGCGACCGAGGCTCCCGTATCTGCCGAGGAGCTGCTGGCAAGCGTGCCGGGGCTTGACGCGCTGCAGGACGTTCCGGCGTTTGATGACCTGCCAGTCGATGAAACCCAGCAGACTGCCTTTGATGATTTCTGCGCACATGCTGAGGAGCCCGAGCAGATGCAGCTTGGCGCCGTGGTGCGCTTGGATCGCGGGTTTCCGCTGGTGGCGACTGCCGACGACACCTTCCGCGCCGAGCATGCCGTGGGGTTTGCCAAGTCGCGCGGCGAGGACGAGGTCCTGTTGCCTGCCGTGGGCGACCGTGTGGCGGTGCGCCGCGCTCCCGGGCACGATATGGGCGTGATTGAGTGCGTGCTGCCGCGCCGTACGAGCTTTGAGCGTTGGCGCGGCCGTGCCCGTGGAGAGCGCCAGGTGCTCTGCTCCAACGTGGATAGCGTGCTAATCGTGCAGGCGCTCGGTGCCGGTGAGGTGCTGCTCGACCGCGTGGCGCGCTCGCTGGTGTTGGCGCTCGACTGCGATGCCGAACCGGTGGTGGTGCTCACCAAAGCTGATCGCTGCGATGCCGAGGAGCTCGAGCGCGATCTGGACCGCGTGCGCCGCCTGGTGGGCCCGGACGTGTGCGTAATCGTGACATCTTCTGCCGAGGGCCGTGGCCTGGACGAGGTGCGCACCTGCGTGCCCGCCGGGAGCTGCGCCATGATTCTGGGCGAGTCGGGTGCCGGCAAGTCGACGCTGCTCAAGCTGCTTATGAGATTTTGGGATCCTACGTCCGGCGCGGTGAAGATGAGCGGGCGCGACCTGCGCGGCGTCAACACCTCGAGCCTGCGTAGCTCGATTGGGTACATGACGCAGGATACGCATCTGTTTGTGGGCACCATCGGCGACAACCTGCGTATAGCGCGGGAAGACGCCACGGATGCCGAGCTCGATAGCGCCTGCGAGGCGGCGGCGCTCTCATCGCTGATCGCAAGGTTGCCGCAGGGATACGACACCCCGGTTGCGGAGCTGGGCGATTCTCTGTCCGGCGGCGAGCGCCAGCGCATTGGCCTTGCGCGCATCTTCTTGCATGATGCTCCGTTTGTGCTGCTGGACGAGCCCACCAGCAACCTGGACGCACTCAACGAGGCGGCGGTTATGCGCGCGATCGATCGCCGCCGCGCCGGCAAAACGGTGGTATTGGTAAGCCATCGAGCGTCTACCTGCGCATTTGCCGATCGTTTCTACAGCGTGGAGCACGGACGCATCAGCTAGCGCCCGTCGGATGCCGGATGGTCACAAAAGCGGCCCGATTCGATACCAGGGAGTGCGGGGGTATCGAATCGGGCCGTGCCGTTATCGCGGTTTGCCGCGTGTTGGGTGCTCGATGTGCTCGACGCTAAGCGATGGGACGCGCGATGCCGGGAGTCGCAAGCCGGGCATCAAACGCTGGGTACTAGAGCGTGCCTATTAGAGCGCGCCGCGTCCGTGCTCGCCGGTGCGAATACGGATGACGTCGTCGACCGGGGTGACAAAGATCTTGCCGTCGCCCACGCCACCGGTGTGCGTGGCGCTGCAGATGACCTGGATCAAGCCGTCTACCTGGTCCTCGTCCACCACAATGTCGAACTTGACCTTAGGGATGGTGTTGAGAAGGACCTCGGTACCGCGGACGTATTCCTTCCAGCCGTGCTGGTTGCCGCAACCCTGCACCTGCGAGATGGTCATTCCACGGATGCCGGCGTCGAACAGGGCCTCTTTGAGAACCTCGAGCTTCTCCTGGCGAATGATGGCGGTCAGTTGTTTCATGGCTGCTCCTCCTCCAATTGATCTATGTGTTGGTAATGATTCCTATGCCAGGGGCATATCTGCTAGTCCAAGCCGGTGAACGCGGGGTACGCGCTCTCGCCGTGCTCGGAGATATCAAGGCCAAGGGCTTCATCGGCCTCGTCAACGCGTAGGCTGCCGCCGCACAGGGCCTTAACCACAAGAACAAGGACAAGGTCGAGAATCAGGACGATGGCGATGGTGACCACAATGCCCAGAACCTGGGCGATCAGCAGTGTGGGATCGCCGGTGTAGAACAGGCCGCCAAAGTCGGTCCAGGATAGCTCGGGCACGCAGAACAGGCCGGTGAGGACGCCGCCTACGATACCGCCGATGCCGTGGCAGCCAAAGGCGTCGAGGGCGTCGTCATAACCAAAGCGGGCCTTGAGGTTGGAGATAGCGAAGAAACATACGGGCGGAACGGCGGCGCCAATAATCAGCGCGGCCCAGGGCTCGACAAAGCCGGCGCCCGGAGTGATTGCGACCAGACCGGCGACCAGGCCGGTGCTGGCG
>USOF01000074.1 GCA_900556285.1 uncultured Collinsella sp.
CCATGGCAACCGGGAACGGCGTCCTCGGCGGCGGCAATGGCCTGCTCGACCATGTTGATCGCGGCGGTCGTGTCGGTCGGCGGTGTCAGGCGCATGTCGACCCAGACCTTGGCGTGGTCGGGCACGACATAGGGGCGATAGCCGCCCTCTATCTGTCCAAACGTGATGGTCGATGGCCCCAGCTCATCGTGTACGGGCAGCGCCATGAACGCGCGGCGTAACGTGCAGACGACCTCGGCCATGGCGGCGACGGCATCCGCGCCCTTCCAGGGCTGGCTCGCATGCGCCGTCACGCCAGCCATTTCAATCTCGAACCACGTGCGCCCCTTGTGCGCCACCTGAATCTGTCCGTCGGTGGGTTCGGTATCCAGCACCCATTCGCGCGAACCGACCCAGCCGGCATCAATGGCCGCCTCGGAGCCGCGCATAAAGTCTTCCTCGTCGACCGAGCATATGAGCGAAAAGCCACGTCGGGGCAACTCGCCGCTTGCCGTCGCGCGCTCGAGCGTATGGACCAGTGCGGCAATGGCGCAGGCCAGGCCACCTTTCATATCGCAGGCGCCGCGGCCATAGAGTTTATCGTCGCGCACAACTGCCCCAAGCGGTGCGATGTCTGCGTCCCAGCCATCGCCCAAGGTGACGGTATCCATGTGGCAGATATAGACCAGCCGCGGCTCGTCGCTTTGGCCCGGCACGGTGACTATAAGGTTGCGGCGCCCGGGCAGCACCTCGAGTTCCTCAACCTGCACGGCATGGAGTACCGGACGACTCAACCGCTCCAGCTGAGCCTCAACCAGCGCTTTGATATACCGCTCAATTTCATCCTCATACGCGCCCGGGTCTGAGCTGTCGATCCGCAAAAGCTCCTGCGCAAGCCGCCAGGCAAAGTCCTCATCAACCATATGTAACCTCACAATCAGTTTGCTTTCCAAACCGATTGTAAGCCTCCTGAGAGATTCGCGACGCGCGCGCAGCAGCATTTACCGTTCGCAGGCCGAGCCAGCGCGTTTGCCGTCCAAGCGGGTTTACAAACGGCGCGGTGGGTACGTAGCCTTTATGGACGACATGCTGTGCGACATATCTGCCTTTCGGTATCACCGGATACCTCCACAGGTTTTGGCGATAATGCCGGACCTGCCCGATTCTGCGGACGATCCGCGCAGGGAGCGCCTTTGCGAGCATCCGCTCGTCGCGCATTTCCTGGGCACCCCGTTACACGTTTTGGCGCAGGGCGGCTGCGGGCGTAAGGGCGATCGCATTGTCAGGCATGTTTGGAACGGGGAGAGGCCGTTTGATTCCGTGCGGCAGACAGAGTTTGGCCTCGATGTTGCGTCCCCACTCTTTTCCCTGCTGACCCTGGCTTCCTCGGTCTCAAACGAGCGTCTGATCATGTGCATGTATGAGATGTGCGGCACCTTTGCCGTGTGCAAGATCGCGCCTCAGGTAAAGTCGGCACTTGTGCAGGCATATGGGGGCCAGTGGGGTGACGCACGGTTGGGTTGGGAAAATGTAAAGGATGTCTCGGGGAATCCAACGGACCTGTGGAAACGACCGCCCTTGATCGAGTTCTCTGAACTTACAGAGTACGTCGATAAGATCCCGGGGCTCCGCGGTGCTAAATCGTTCACACGTGCCGCGAAATGCATTACGGGGGTGGCGGCATCGCCGCTTGAGGTCCAGGCTTCGATGCTGTTTGGCCTTACGAGGTTGCGCGGCGGCGAAGGGCTGCGCCTTACCAATAACGTTGAGATTCGTATGACGCGCAGTGCCCGTCTGATTTCGGGGCTTGATAGGCGCTATGCCGATATCCTGCTGGCAAATAAGGACGGCAGCCGAGAGTGCCTGGTTGAATGCCAAGGTAAAGCCATTCATGGATCCATTGAATCCAAGATCTCGGACTCCGATCGAACGACGGCGCTGCAAGCGATGGGATATCCCGTCGTTCTGATGACCTATGGCCAGCTGGCCGACTCTGATGCCTTCCGCGTGGTGATGGAGCTCATTATGTCCTATCTCGATGCGCCACTGAAAGACAAGACGCCTCGGCAGCAGGAGCTCGAACGGCGGCTTCGTGAAGAGATTTTTATCGATTGGGCGGGAATGTAGTCGCGCGGTGGGTAAACGGTAGCGCGAGCTAGAGTTCTGGTCGCAAAAAGGCTTCAGTTTCGCCTTGGAAGGGCATTAAAAATGCTATCTAGAATAAGTTGTTTCGGAAAATGGACAGTCAACTTACATTCGGCATATAGAAATCGATTATTACCCACTAAAGTCCCTGATAAAGTTGTTTATCAAAAGGGGTGCGCTTGGTGATTTGGGTCTTACTGTCGATTATCCGAAAAAACTTGTTCTGGGTATCATTTCTAAAGTCGTCCGGAGCAACGAAATCGGCCCCCGTTTCGTGAAAACGGGGGCCGAATGGGCTTCATGGCCTGTCTGGCAGGCTTGGCGCCGACGCTACTTGATCACGCGCACGCGATACATCGACGGAATCTGCTTAAGCGCCTCAATCGTGCTGCTGTCCAGGTGCTCGTCGGTGTCGAACATGGTGTAGGCGTTCTCGCCGGCAGACTCGTTGGTCATGCGCTGCACGTTGGCGTTGTCCTTGGCCAGGATCGCCGTGATCTGGCCGATCATGTTGGGCACGTTGGCGTGCAGGCAGGCGATGCGGCTCGCGGCGCGCGCCTTGCCCATGCTGCAGGCGGGGTAGTTGACGCTGTGCGCGATGTTGCCGTTTTCCAGGTAATCCTTGAGCTCGCTGATGGCCATGTCGGCGCAGTTGGCCTCGGCTTCGCCGGTGCCGGCGCCCGAATGCGTGGTGATAAACGTGTTGGGCATCTTGACGGTCTTGGGCGTGGCAAAGTCGCAGCTAAACCAGCTGAGCTTGCCCGCGCGCAGGGCGGCGTCGACGGCGTCCTCGTCAATGATGGTCTCGCGCGCGTAGTTGATGAGCACGGCGTCCGGGGCCAGCAGGTCGATCTGCTCGGTGCTGATCATGCCGATGGTATCGGCCTTGCTGGGCACGTGCACGGTGAGGTAGTCGCAGCCGCGGCACAGGTCCTCGAGCGTGCCCACGCGCTGCACCTCGCGGCTCAGCACCCACGCGTGCTCGACGGAAATAAACGGGTCGTAGCCGTAGACGTCCATGCCCAGATCGACGCAGGCGTTGGCGACCTTGGAGCCCACGTTGCCCAGGCCGATGACGCCGATGCGCTTGCCGCACAGATAGTCCATATAGTCCGAAAAGGTCATGCAGACACTCCTTTTCCAAAAGGTAATCATACGTGGAGATTATACCGCTCATTCGTGCCGATTACAAGAAAATAAATCGCTGCCGGACTTGACGCGGTGCGGCAGGATGTGTAAAATAGTCGGGCGAGCAGGCCGGACAGCCGCGGGCACGAGCCGAAAGGCTGTGCGTGAGGAAAGTCCGGGCTCCACAGGGCAAGGATAACGGGTAACACCCGCCAGGGGCGACCCTCGGACAAGTGCAACAGAAACAAACCGCCCGAGCGATCGGGTAAGGGTGGAAAAGTGAGGTAAGAGCTCACTCGCCGGCTGGAGACAGTGCGGCGCTGTAAACTCTATCCGGAGCAACACCGCGGAGGGACATATGGCCGGCCCGGCCGTCCCATGGAGGTGGCTGGAACGCACCGGCAACGGCGCGTCTAGATAGATGGCTGTCGATAACAGAACCCGGCTTACAGGCCCGCTCGCTCAGCCTGTCAAAAGCGTCTGACACAGACGGTTTTGGCAGGCTTTCGCATATCGATTTCCCGCGGCAAGGAAAACGTAAGCCCCCGCAAAACGGCGAGGGCCGCACACCGTGCATCGGCTTCGGCGGCTGAAACCGAACATAGGCAAAACGACGCCGGACAGGGCTTCCCTGTCCGGCGTCGTGGTTTTTGCGCGGTCTTTGATAAACAAAAAATCCTGCAGCCGCAACGGTTGCAGGATTTTCTGGAGCTGCTACCCGGATTCGGACCGGGGACCTCGTCATTACCAATGACGCGCTCTACCAGCTGAGCTATATCAGCACACATTGCTCGCGAACGATATGTATTATAACCAATCTGCGGATATAATGCAAGTGTTTTTTACAAAAAATGTGCAGCGTGAAACATAAGCGGACAAAACGGTTACTTCTCCAGCCTGCCCAGAACCAGCTTGTATCCGTCCGCCCCGTAGGTGAGGCAGCGGCTCACCCGGGATATGGTGGCGGTGGAGGCGCCGGTGACCTCTGCAACGTCTGAGTATTTGCAGCCGTCGTTAAGGAGCTTTGCCACGTGCAGCCGCTGAGCCATGGCCTGCACCTCGCCTATTGTGGCCACATCCTCAAAGAAACGGGCGCAGTCCTCCTCCGTCTTCAGGGAAAGTATAGCCTTGAAAAACCACTCCGTTTCGGGGGTGGTAAGCTTGTTACGGTACATTGCCTTGTCGCCTCCCGTCAGTTTTATAATGTAATTATATCATGACGCTTTAGTTATTTAAAGTGCGAAAAAGATTCAGCCTGAGGAATCAAAAATCAAAACATAATAAGCTGCTTTTGATTGACCGGAGGGCTTGGTGTGATGTATGATATAAAAAGATAGTTATGTACTTAAAAAATCTTTGTAGTTTATTTTGAAAACAAAAAAATACTGACGGAGGCTGTTTCATGACAAAGTATGCAAATAACATAGGCGTAAGGGTACCTGAACTGCTGCTCCCCAACAAGGACGTGGATATGACCAAGTGGGCCGTAGTAGCCTGCGACCAGTTCACCTCTCAGCCGGATTACTGGAACGAGACCGAGAAGATAGTTGGCGACGCGCCTTCTACTCTCCGCATAATGCTGCCCGAGCTGTATCTGGACAAGCCGGACGAGGCCGAGCGCATAGCCTCTATAAACGCCCACATGAAGGAATACGTTGAGAAGGGCGTGCTGGAAAACAAGGGCGAGGGCTTTGCCTATGTAGTCCGCTCTGTGGACGGCAAGACCCGCAAGGGACTGATTGTGGCGCTGGATCTGGAGAACTACGACTATACCAAGGGCTCAACCACACTTATCCGCGCTACCGAGGGCACTATAGTCGAGCGTATACCTCCCCGCCTTCGAATAAGGAAGGACGCTCCGTTGGAGATGCCCCATATACTGGTACTCATAGACGACCCCGAGCGCACCGTTATAGAACCCATAGGCGAGAGGCTGGAAAAGACCGAAAAGCTGTATGATTTCGACCTTATGCAGAAGGGCGGCCACATAAAGGGCTACCTCGTAAAGGACGAGGGCCAGATAAAGGGCGCGATCGACGCCCTCACCGCTCTGATCGATAAGGACGCATACGCCAAAAAGTATAACACCGATCAGGCGCCCCTGCTCTTCGCAATGGGCGACGGCAACCATTCCTTCGCTACCGCAAAGGCCAACTGGGAGCGGATAAAGGCCGAGAAGGGCCTCACCGCAAAGGACGAGCACCCCGCCCGCTACTGCCTGGTAGAGCTTGAGAACGTACATGACGACGGCATAGTATTCGAGCCCATTCACAGGGTAATATTCAACGTAGGCGATAAGGCCGTTGAGTGGATAAGCAACAAGCTGACCGAGCAGAACGGCAGCTGCGAAGTCAGGAACTTCAACAGCATGGACGAGCTCCACAAGGCCATGGACGGCAAGGCCGGCCACGTTATCCCCTTCGTGAACGGTAAGGGCGTAGGCTGCTTCTATGTAGAGCACCCCGCCGCTCAGCTTGAGGTAGGAACACTTCAGAACGCCCTGGACATACTCATCAAGGAGACTGCCGGCGCCACCATCGACTACATACACGGCGCTGACGTGGTTATGGACCTGGGTACCAAGGAAGGCAACATGGGCTTCCTGCTGCCCCCCATGGACAAGAGTGCGTTCTTCCGCACCGTAATATTCGACGGCGCGCTGCCCCGCAAGACCTTCTCCATGGGCGAGGCCAACGAAAAGCGTTACTATCTGGAGTGCAGGAGCATAAGCGACTAAGCTTACAATAAACGATAATATAACATAGGAGCGGAAGTACTTCCGCTCCTTGCCATATGTGCCCTCGCTGCGCTCTAATCCGCCAATTCCCAGGGTATCTCCAAAGTCATCATCTCGTCGTGAGGGGCGTTACTGTAGCGTCTCTTTTTCTTTGATATGTCGTCAAAGCGCACTTTATCGTCCAGCACCGGCGAATAGGTGTAGCAGTTTATCACGCCTTTTTCCTCGTCCACGTCAAAAAACATCATATAGCCGCTGCCGCCATGGTCGTCTGCCGCCTGATAGTTGCATATCATCTGGTATGCCTTGCGGTCCGGTGTGCCGTCGCCGTCGTCGTCGAATTCCTCCGGCACGCAGGCTATGTTGTAGCGGTGGCCGGAAAGCACCATGTATACGCTGTCTCTTATACACATCTGACGCTGCCGACGATCTTAC
>USOF01000075.1 GCA_900556285.1 uncultured Collinsella sp.
GTGTAAGTCCATCGCCCACGAACTTGTCGGCGATGGACTTACACGTGGACTGGTCGTTCTGGGCGTTCTTCTGATCGATCTTGACCTTAAGACCGCTCTTCTTGATGGCCTTGACAAAGCCGTCGTTGGCGGCGTCGAGTGCGGAGTGCTCGGTGAGCTGCAGAACGCCGACGGTGTAGTCGGAACCGGCGGCAGCAGAGCCGGAACCAGAGTTGCCGCCGCATCCGGCGAGCGGAGCGAGCGCGAGCAGGCCAGCAGAGACCAGAAGGCTCCTGCGGCTGATGGCGATATCCTTCATATCGTTACCCCCAGTATAGAAATGGCTGGAAACACTGCACTCAAACAAAGTGCAAGTGGAACTATAGTAGCGCGGATGTCCATTTTTACAATAACCTGGCGGGTTTTTTAATACAGAACCGGATGGGCGGTACGGGTAGTCGAATGGACGGCGGAGGTTCTTATGCGGCGGAGGCGTTCTCATCGTCTAGCGCGGCAAAGAGTTTTTTGCCGTCGAGCAAGCGCGTGCTGACGTTTTTCATGCGGCCGATCTCTACGGTACGCAACGTGTCGTCGGCGCCTCGGGTGTCGTAGACCGTTCCCAGCAGATACGAGACGCCATCGCGTTGCCTGATGGCAAAGGGCCGGACCGTCATCCGCACCACCTCGGTTTCGCCACGTGCCGTGACGCTCGAAATATCAAAACTCACCGTGGTTCCGTGGTCGATGGCCTGCTCGATGAGCTCGCAGGTGTCGATGCGCTTGACGGGCGTGCGCGTGGCCTTGGTGGATTTGCTGCCGGCACTTGGAGCGGGCTCGGGTGCATCAAGGTAGCCGCGAACGTCGGCACTCGCCATGGCGACCAAGTGCTGAGCCATGCTTTTTCGAATGGCGACGGGTGTGGAGCGGTTGCGCATGACCATGCCGTGGAGCCGGATGATTTCCTCGTCGGTGAGCGGACGGGTCAAGAGCCGATACCCCACGCCGCGCTTGTATTCAATTTCGTATCCGGCATGGCGAAGTGCGGAGATGGCGGTGTAGATGCTGCGCCGCGCCGCCGAAATGGGCATGCGGGCGGGGTCGTCGGGATGAGCGAGGCGCCGGATCAACTCATCGGAAAGCATGGCCTTGTCCTCGCCGGTGTTTTCGCTTAATAGTTGCAGGATGCGAACGGCGCGATAGGCCGCCATCGAGGCGGCGCCTCTAGTCGTGGTGTCGTAGGTTTCAACAGCGGCTTCGGTCATCGTGCCCACGTCCTTTCCGTTTTGGGTGGCGACGGTATGGAGCCTAGGACGTGGGGCTTTCCCAGGGGCGCAGGGCGCTCTGGGCGGTCGGTAGTCGTCGGCAAACGGCGGGTTGAGTTTTCAACAGCCCTGCTCAACTGACCAAAAACTTGCCAAAAGCTTGACGGATGCTGTTGAAAAAAAGCGTCTCTCGACCGATGTCGAGAGACGCTTATGCGATGAGCGTTGGCGTGTGGTGACGCGAGCTAGCGTCCGACGATTAGAAGTCGGCGTTGCCCACGGTGCGCGGGTGCGGCAGGACGTCGCGGATGTTGCCCACGCCGGTCAGATACATGACCAAGCGCTCGAAGCCCAGACCGTAGCCGGCGTGCTTGCAGGAACCGTAGCGGCGCAGGTCAAGGTAGTACTTGTACTGCTCGGGATTCATGCCCAGATCCTTGATGCGGGCCTCGAGCAGATCCAGGCGCTCCTCGCGCTGGGAGCCGCCGATAATCTCGCCGATACCGGGAACCAGGCAGTCGGCGGCGGCGACGGTCTTGCCGTCCTCGTTCATGCGCATGTAGAACGCCTTGATCTCGGCCGGGTAGTCGGTCACGAAGGTCGGGCGCTTAAAGTGCTCCTCCGTCAGGAAGCGCTCGTGCTCGGTCTGCAGGTCGATGCCCCAGCTGACGGGGTAATCAAACTGGTGGCCAGCAGCGACTGCCTGTTCCAGGATCTCGACGGCCTCGGTGTAGGTAACGCGGGCAAAGTCGGAGTTGGCGACATGGTCCAGGCGCTCGAGCAGACCCTTGTCCACAAACTTGTTGAGCATATTGAGCTCGTCGGGGCAGGTTGCCATGACGTCCTTAAGGACGTACTTGAGCATGGCCTCGGCGTTATCCATGTAGTCGTTAAGGTCGGCAAAGGCCATCTCGGGCTCGATCATCCAAAACTCGGCGGCATGGCGCGTGGTGTTGGAGTTCTCGGCACGGAAGGTGGGGCCAAAGGTGTACACGTCGCCAAAGGCCATGGCAAAGTTCTCGGCATTGAGCTGGCCGGACACGGTGAGGCTTGCATGCTTGCCAAAGAAGTCCTGGCTCCAGTCGACCTCGCCGGACTCGGTGAGGGGCGGATTTTTGGGGTCGAGCGTGGTCACGCGGAACATCTCGCCGGCGCCCTCGCAGTCACTCGTGGTGATGATGGGGGTGTTGACGTAGACAAAGCCCTGCTCCTGGAAGAAGCGGTGGATGGCGGCAGCCGCGACAGAGCGGATGCGGAACACGGCGCGGAACAGGTTGGTGCGCGGGCGCAGGTGCTGCTGGGTGCGCAGGAACTCGACGGTTGCGCGCTTCTTCTGCAGCGGGTAATCCGGGGCGCTCGTACCCTCGACCTCGATGGAGGTGGCAGAAAGCTCGAAAGGCTGGGGAGCATCGGGGGTCAGCTTGACGGTGCCGGTGCAAATGAGTGCGGCCGAGACGTTTTGATGGGCGATCTCGTCGTAGTTGTCGAGTGCCTCGCGGTTCATGACGACCTGCAGGTCGCGGAAGCAGCTGCCATCGTTGAGCGTAACAAAGCCAAAGTTCTTCATGTCGCGGACGGACTTGACCCAGCCGGCGACGGTGACGGTCTGGCCGCCGAGCGACTCGGCATCAGCATAGAGCTGCGCGATTTTGGTGCGGTTCACGTATCCTCCCATAACGGTTGTACGGATTATTTCCAAACAGTTAACCATTCTAACCCGCGAGTGGGGGCGCAGCAAAACGTCAAGCTCGATGTATGAGCGTGACGTGGGCACCGCGCAAGCGCCGATTTTGCGGTGCCTAGTGCCCGCAGATGGCTTGGCGTATGAGAGCAGCGTAGGTGTCGATTCCCGCCTGGGTGAGGTGTGTGCCGTCGTCGACGAGGTATTCGCTGTGGCCCTCTGAGGCACCGTTCCAGTCGATGACGCCGGCGTTGTCGTTTTGGGCGCAGACGTCACGAATCATCTGGTTATTGCGGTCCTGCAGCTCGAGCGGCACGCGCACGGTCACAAAGTAGATGGGCTTTCCGCCCACGGCATTAATCACGTCCTGCACCTGCTGGGGGTCGCGGATGAGGCCGTTGGTGCCAAGCGCGCAGATGACCACGCTTGGATCGTAGTTGGCACTGTCCTGTGCATAGACATCCTGGAAGGTGTAGAACTGGCGGCTTACCACGCCGTCGATGTGGGCGTTGGGAAGCGCCGCCTGAATGCCAGATTGGGCACCTGCGGTGACCGAGTCGCCGATCATGAGCACACGGGCATCGCAGGTCCCGGTCGCCTCGTCGTAGGTAAAGTTCTTCCAGTCAAGGTTCTTGGGGACCTTTTCGGCGATAGGCCCCTCTTTGGGTTTTTGCTTGGTGGCGTCATCGGATGCGGTGTCGCTGGGCTGGGAATCTTTACCGAATGCAGGCTCGGCGCCCTTGTCGTTGGCTCCGTTGTCCTGGGACGAGGTCGCGTTCTGGGCAAGCTCGGGACGGAGCTGCTCGGCGCGGGCGGTGGCGATGCCTGCCCAGTCAAGCGGCGCGAAGACAAGTGCGGCGACGCATGCGGCGCCAAGCGCGGGGAGCACCATGGCGGGCGCGAGGACGTGTTTTCTTGCCGTGCTGTCCTGTTGGGTCGGCTTGTGGGACCAAGGGCGTTCGACGAGGCGATAGAAAACCTCGGCTACCGCAAGAATCAGTACAAGCTGTAATACCTGCTCCCACCAGGCGATGTGGGTAGTGCGGGTTGCGGGGTTCATAAGAAGCAGTAGGGGATAGTGCACCAGATAAACCGAGAACGAACGTTGCCCCAACCAGACGAGTGGTTTGGCTGACAGCAGACGGAGCACGATGCACTCCGTATTCTGCACGCAGATGATGAGGAGTCCGGTGAGCAGGGCAAACAGCAAAAAGCCGCCGCGGTAGAGCCAGGCGCTCTCTCCGGTCAGCATGAGTGCGCCGGCTATAACGGCAACGAGCCACGCGATAGAAATCGCGTTGACCTTTGAGACGCCCTTGTTGGCGCCGGGGGTATGGATGTCACCGCTCAGCATCTCGCGCAGACGCGGCGCGGCGATGGCGGCTAAGGCTCCGCATAGAAGCTCGGCGGCACGGGCGTCGGTTCCGTAGTAGACGCGCGATGTGTCGGCGGTGGGATTAAACATGAGGACCATGGTCGCCGTCGATACAAGCGCGAATGCGATCGTGATGCCGATGGCGGTGTTGCGCGACCTGGTTTTGCCGCACAGTGCCATAAGGATGACCGGCCATACCAGATAGAACTGCATAGTGACAGCGCAGAACCACAGGTGCGTGAGCGGCGAGGGGAGTCCCGCAGCGGCGAAATACGAGACGTTGCGGAAGATGTAGAACCAGTTGCTCAAAAAGAGTGCCGATGGCAGGGCGTCCTGCTGCACCTTAGGGAGTAGGCTCGGGGCCGCGATGTAGGTGGCGACGGCGGTAAACGCGATGGTCACGACGATCGGCGGCATCATGCGCGCAATGCGGCGGCAGATATAGCGCGGGTACGAGAATCCGTCGCGTGCCGTGGCTCGCATAATGCTTTTGGTGGCGAGATAGCCACTCAGCGTAAAGAAGAGTGTAACGCCCAAAAAACCGCCGGTCAGGCGGCTGGGGCGAAGGTGATATAGGACGACGCCGGCGATGGCGAGGGCGCGGAGCCCGTCGAGCGCGACGATGCGTTGGTTGCGTTGAGGCGCGGCATGTGCGGCGCCCGTGGGTGTGTTTTGCATCGATCTTCCTCCAATGTCGACCTAGCAGTCTAGCGCTCTGCGCGGACAAAGGAAGGGGGTTCGTGCGGTTGAACAACATGCCGCGGGACGATGCCTCGCTACGCAAAAGCCGCACCTGCGTTGATGCTCAGCTGCCTATATAGAAACGTTTCAGAACCTCTACATAGGCAAAAACAACAACACAGATGCGGCAAAGATGCACGGGTGGTTGAGCCTTTATGCGATGATGCTCGGCTACTTGGTCTTGGCAACCAGCAGCGGATCGCCAAGCTTGACGAGCGGGTTGCCACCGATAAGCGTGCCGGACTCGCCAACATGGTCGATGCTCTTGAGGCGGTCGAGCTCAGAGACGATGACGGTCACGATGTCCTCGTGGCCGGCGGCCTTAATGGCGTCGCGGTCGAAGCTGATGAGCGGCTGGCCGGCCTTGACCACATCGCCCATCTCGACAAAGCGGGCAAAACCCTTGCCGTTCATTTCCACGGTGCCCAGGCCAACATGGATGAACACGCGCAGGCCGTCCTCGGTAATCATGCCGATGGAGTGGTTGGTGACAGTGGTGGCACCGATGCGGCCGTTGGCGGGCGCATAGATGGTGCCGGTAATGGGCTCGATGCCATAGCCCTGGCCAAGCATGCCCGAGGCGATCGTCTCGTCGGGAACCTCGTTCAGGTTGACGAGCACGCCGTTGACGGGGGCATAGATGACGCCTTCGCGGGTAGCGAAGCTTGCTGCGGGCGGAACGGACGCCTCGCCGGTCGAGGTGAAGGTGGACTTAAGCGAATCGAGCAGACCCATAAATGCCTCCAACGTATCAGGCGCGCATGTTGCACGCGTGTGGTTTGCCGGAAACGTTTCGTACGTGTTTCCCAGCACGGTCAGCGCTCCTATTTTACGCTGCTTAACGATGGCCCTGAGCTGGGATTATGTGATATATCAGTTGATGGCCAACTTATTGCGGGGGTGTTTCTGCGCCGCGGGCTCAAGTGGGGTACGCTAAGGTGCGAAAAACGAGTGCGCACGAATCGCACGGAGGGAGCACCTATGATTATTGAGAACCATGCGCTGTGGGGCGAGGAGCCGACCGAGGATTATCCGGCGACGTTTACGTATCTGGGTGCCGAGCCGCTGCCTGACAAGCCCAATGGCCGCCGCCCCGCGGTGATCATCTGCGGCGGAGGCGGGTTTACGCATATCGCTCCGCACGAGCAGGACCCGGTGGCGTTTGCATTTTTGGACCGCGGCTACCAGGCCTTTGTGCTCAACTATGTGACGAGTGCCACGGGCGACGTGAGCTTTCCGCACCCGCAGGCGGACCTCGCCAAGATGGTCGCTACCGTGCGCGCCAACGCCGACGAGTGGCATGTCGATCCCAAGCGCGTGTGCATCGTGGGTTTCTCGGCGGGCGGCATGATCTGCGCCTCGTTGGCAACGCAGTGGAAGACC
>USOF01000076.1 GCA_900556285.1 uncultured Collinsella sp.
CGTCGGCAGCGTCAGATGTGTATAAGAGACAGGCCCTGCGCGACCCCAACGTGTCGCGTCGCCACGCCCAGCTCACCTTTACGGGCTCGGATTGGTCGATCGAGGACCTCAATTCCACCAACGGCACGCTCGTCAACAACCGCCGCATTACGCGCTGCCCGCTGCGCAACGGCGATCTGCTGACGTTTGGCCTGAGCACCTTTGAATTTAGGGGATAGTCGCTTATGAACATCGATATCGTCCTTTTTGCAGGCCGCATCGTCCTGGTCGCCCTGCTCTATATCTTCCTGTTCGCCGTCATGAAGACCGGCGTGGGACTTGTGCGCGGGCAGCGCCGCGACTCGGCTATCTGGACGATTGATGTGGACAAGGGTCCGCGCGGTATCCGCGGCATCCACGTAGACATGCTCGGCCCCGTCATCGTCGGTCGCTCGCCATCTTCGGACATCTGCATCAACGAACCGTTCGTCTCGGCCTCACATGCGCGCTTTTCGCTGCAGGGCCCGGCGCTCATCATCGAGGACCTCAACTCGCTTAACGGCACGCTCGTCAACGGCCGCCAGCTTGTTGAGCCCGCAACGCTGCGCGAGGGCGACGAAGTCCAGATTGGCGACGTGGTCATGAAGGTGAACCGTCGATGATCGACGAGGAGAACAAGTCCGCAACTATGACCGAGGCACCGGCCGCCGCCACAGCTGCGCCGGCCCACGCCGCTCCGGCGGGCTCCGCACCCGTGGAGCCCGAGGACACCGTGTTCTCCCTGCCTCTTTCGCATGTAACGCATGATATTTCGGATCTCGCCGATAACGAGGACGAAGAGGATGCCGTAGCGGCGCCCATCGGCGCACATGCTGCGGAACAGCCCACAGCGCCCGAAGCAACCCCGGCGCCGGCTCACTTTGCAGAGCCCGTCGCCGCGGCAATCAACGAGAGCGCTGCGGTGTTTGCGGCACCCGAGCCCGCCGCGCCGGCGTTTCCCATAGCCCCGGCATCCGAGGTTGCGCCCGCGTCTACGCCGGCGCCCGAGGCGGGGACATCCCCCGAGGACGGCCCTGCACCCAAGACCCCGCAGCCTGCGCCCGCAAGCGAGTCCGATGCCGTGGCCGAGCCCGCCGCCCAGTCGCAAAACACGCCCGCGCCGTCGCACTTTGCGACGCCCGAGCCTATAGACGTCAGCCCGCAAGATGACGAGTCGACCGCCCGCGTGTCCGAGGAGCCCGACTCCCCGGACACCGGCGATTCCGAATCAAACGCCGAGACCGACACCGTCTCTCCCGGTGACACTGCCGAGATCGACGTTGCCGCCGTTGAGGCCAAGCTCAAAGACCCCGGCTCGACCATGAGCTTTGAGCCCCTGACCGAGGAGCGCATCGAGACCGACTCGACCTATGATGCCGGCACCACCACGCAACTCATGTGGGGCGCCCGCTCCGACGTTGGCTGCGTGCGCCCGCACAATGAGGATTCCTACCTGGTGCAGTCGCCGCTCTTTTGCGTATGCGACGGCATGGGTGGTCACGCTGCCGGCGAGGTAGCCTCTTCCATCGCCGTCGAGACTATTGCCAAGACGGCCCCACAGTCCGCCGACGCAGCACGCCTGGCCGCAGCCGTCGAGGCAGCCAACGCCGCCGTAATCGAGGCGGCCCTGAACGGCCTGGGCAAGCCCGGCATGGGCTGCACAGCCACCTGCGCCTACATCGAAAACGACACGCTCGCCATCGCCCACGTGGGCGACTCTCGCGCCTATCTGCTCCACGAGGGCACGCTCATCCGCGTGACCCGCGACCACTCCTACGTGGAGGAGCTCGTGGACGCCGGCGAGATCACGGCAGACGAGGCTCGCGTCCACCCCAACCGTTCGGTCATCACCCGCGCGCTGGGCTCGGACCCCGCCATGTATGCCGACCACTTCACTCTGCATATCGAGGAAGGCGACCGCCTGATCCTGTGCTCCGACGGCCTTTCGAGCATGATTCCCGATAGCGATATCGAGAACATCGCCACTCAGTCCTCAACCGCGCAAATCTGCGTCGACAACCTAGTGGACGCGGCGCTTGCCGCCGGCGGCCACGACAACGTGACCGTAGTAGTCGTTGACCTGGTTGACGATGGCGTTATGCGCGAGGCGCAGCGCGTGCGTCGCCGCAACATTACTATCGCCGCCATCCTGGCCCTCGTCTTTGTGCTGGCAGCTGGCATCTGGGCCTACACGGGTGTCACCGGCTCGTACTACCTGGGTACCTACCAGGGCAATGTCGCCGTCTGGCGCGGCCTGCCCGGCAAGCCGCTCGGACTCAAGCTCCACTGGCTCGAAAGCGAAACCAGCATCAAGCTATCCGACCTGCCCGAAGACACGCAAAACCGCCTCAAGGCGGGTATTCCGCAAACAAGTGTCGACGATGCGCAGGACACGATATCTAAGTACCGCCACCAGATCGACGAGGAGCAGACCCGCCAGGTGATCGACGCGCAAACGATTCGCGACAACACCAATCAGGGATCGACCTCCGAATCAGATTCCGAGAAAACCGCCGAACAGTCCGCCGAGGCCGAAGCCTCCGATAAGAATTAGAAAGGGAGTGCCGCTTATGAGTCGCCGCAACACCGAGCTGCTCTTGCTCATCGCCTCGGCGTTCCCCGTCATCCTGCTGTATGCGATGTACGTCCTCACCGCGGGCGCTGCCATCTCCTTTGAGACGCTCGCCGTACCGATCGGCCTCTTTGCCGCCTTTGCCGCGGCCCACATTGCCGTGCGCATCTTGGCGCCCGGTGCCGACCCCGCCATCCTGCCCATTGTCTTTGTGCTTTCGGGCATCGGCATCACGTTCGTGACGCGTCTCGCCCCCGCTCTCGCCATCTCACAGCTCATCATCCTGTTTGTCTCGGTGGCCCTGATGGTGGGAACGCTCGCACTGGTCAAAAACCTCGACGTGGTCATGCGCTACAAGTACACCTTTGGCATTATCGGCATCATCCTGCTGATGCTGCCCATCTTTATCGGCACCACGATCTCGGGCTCCAAGCTGTGGATTCGCATCGCGGGCTTTACCATCCAGCCCGGCGAGTTCGCCAAGGTCTTTATCGTGCTGTTCCTGGCCGGGTACCTGGCCGAGAACCGCGAGCTGCTCTCCATCTCCAACCGCAAGATCCTGGGCTTTAAGATCCCTCGCCTGCGACTGCTGCTGCCGCTGTTTGCCGTGTGGGGTGTGTGCCTGCTCGTCGTCGTCTTCGAACGCGATCTGGGTTCGGCCGTCCTGTTCTACACCATCTTCTTGCTGATGCTCTACGTTGCCACGGGGCGCTTTTCGTATGTCGTTATCGGCCTTGCGCTCTTAGCTGTTGGAGCCGTGGGCGCCTACAAGTTCCTGTCTCACGTTCAGGTGCGTTTCCAGGTTTGGCTCGATCCGTTTAAGGACGCCCAGGGTCAGGGCTACCAGATCGTCCAGTCGCTCTTCTCGCTTGCCGATGGCGGTCTGGTCGGTGTTGGCATCGGCAACGGCATGGCCAACAACATCCCTGTCGTCGAGTCCGACTTTATCTTCTCGGCTATCGGCGAGGAGATGGGCCTTTTGGGCGGCGGCGCCGTGCTCATCCTGTTTATGCTCTTTGCCGTGCGTGGCCTCACCACGGCTGCCCGCGCTAAATCCGACCTCGCCGCCTTTAGTGCCACGGGCCTTACGGCAGCCATCAGCTTCCAGGCCTTTTTGATCGTAGGCGGCGTTACCCGCCTGATCCCGCTGACCGGCGTCACCTTGCCCTTTATGAGCCAGGGCGGCTCCTCGCTGCTGGCGAGCTTTATCATCGTCGCGCTCCTGCTGCGCGCCGGTGACGAGGCGACCGGACGCGAGGCCGAGCTTACCGGCACCGGCACCATGGCCGCCATCACCGATGATCAGGTCGCATCGGCCGCCGCCCCGACGGGCACGCGCTTTGCCACCTCGTCTTCCTACGGCAGCGGCAGCCATTCCGTCGGCTCGCGCATGCGTCGTCGCCTGCTCGACACGCCTGAATCCGGTGTGCTCGGCCGCGTGGCGCTCGCCAACCGTCTAACCCGCGCGGTGCTCGCCTTTACGGCGCTGTTCGCCATCCTTATCGGCAACCTCACCTATGTCCAGGTCATCAAGGCCAAGGACTATCAGGACATGCCGACCAACAACCACACCATCGCCCGCTCCAAGTACATCCAGCGCGGCTCCATCATCACGTCCGACGGCGTGACGCTGGCCGAGTCGCTGCAGCAGGAGGACGGCACCTACGTACGCTCCTACCCCAACGGTAACCTGGCAGCGCACGTGGTTGGCTACGTGAGTCAGCAGTATGGCACCACCGCCATCGAGAGCGTCATGAACGACACGCTCACCGGTTCTAAGGACTACTCCAGCTGGAACAACGCCATCGCGTCGCTCGCGGGCCAGACCCAGCCGGGCAACACCGCCAAGCTCACCATCGACTCGCGCATCCAGACGGCGGCCGAGCAGGCACTCAAGGGCTTTAAGGGCGCTGTAGTGGTCATCGACCCGCGTACCGGCGCGGTGCTCGCATGTGCCAGCTCGCCCACCTATGACAACACCAACATCGATGCCCTGCTGCAGACGGGCGGCGGCGAGGACGGCTCCATGTACAATCGCGCCATGGACGCGCTGTACACGCCGGGCTCAACGTTTAAGGTCGTTACGCTTTCCGCGGCACTCGAGACCGGCACCGCCAGCCTTACCAGCACCTACCAGGCGCCCGGCTCCATGGACATCGGCAACGCACCGGTCACCAACTATGCCAACGAGAGCTACGGCACCATCAGCCTGCAGCAGGCCTTTGCCGTGTCCTCCAACGTCGTCTTTGGCCAGGTGGCAAAC
Source organism: uncultured Collinsella sp. (assembly GCA_900556285.1). Taxonomy (GTDB): domain Bacteria; phylum Actinomycetota; class Coriobacteriia; order Coriobacteriales; family Coriobacteriaceae; genus Collinsella. Next base: position 4,854 of record USOF01000076.1, read on the forward strand.
GAAGTTGGCGCAAACACGCTCGTGCAGTTTGCCAACGCCTTTGGCTACGGCCAAAAGCTCGGCCAGGACCTGACCTCCGCGGCCTCCATCATGGCCGACCCGTCGCTCATGACCGAGTGGGAGACCGCCTGGGCCGGCGCCGGCCAGCCTGTCGGCATGGACCACACGCCCGGCCCGCAGACCACCGTCATGCAGAACGCCGTGATTGCCGCCGCCATCGCTAACAGCGGCGTGGTCATGGACCCGTACTTTGTAGCCCAGGTACTCGCCCCGGACGGAACCGTGGTCAAGACCACGCAGTCCCGCTCGCTTGGTCAGGCCGTCAGCTCCGCCACGGCCGACCAGGTCAAGCAGGCCATGCTTGCCGTCGTCCAGTCCGGCACCGGCACCGATGCCCAGATCCCCGGCGTCAAGGTCGCCGGCAAGACCGGCTCGGCCGAGACCGGCGGCACCAACGTCAACTCGATGTTCGTTGGCTTTGCACCTTACGATTCACCCACGGTCGCCATCTCGGTGGCCTTGGAGGATTTCGACAAGCATGACGTCGAGGCCGCCAAGATTGCCGGTATCGTCCTGACCGCGGCGCTTGCCGCACAGGGAGCGTGATGCCCATGATCGAATCGGACACCCGAGACGCGCCGCGACCGAAGAGTTAGCGGCAACACGCCACACGGCCCCAGCGGCCACATCGTAGGTACTACACACATCGTTGAGCGAATAGTTATGTTAGGAGCAGGAATGGAACAGAGGGTCCTCGGGGGAAGATACCTCCTCAAGGATAAGGTGGGAACAGGCGGCATGGCGACCGTCTACCGTGCACAGGACCAGGTCCTCGACCGCACGGTAGCCGTCAAGATCATGCTGCCGCAGTATGCTGGCGACGCAACCTTCGCCGCACGCTTTAAGCAGGAGGCCCAGGCAGCAGCCGGTCTCTCCTCCCCCTATATCGTGGGCGTCTACGATTGGGGCAAGGACGGCGACACCTATTACATCGTCATGGAGTACCTGCGCGGAACCGACCTTAAGAGCGGCATCAAGAGCCACGGCGCCCTCGACCCCAAGAAGGTCGCCCAGATCGGCTCGCAGATCAGCTCCGCGCTTTCGGTCGCCCACAAGCACGAGATCATCCACCGCGACATTAAGCCGCAAAACATCATGGTGCTGCCCGACGGCAACATCAAGGTGATGGACTTTGGCATCGCGCGCGCCAAGAACAGCCACCTCACGCAAGACAACAACGTGCTGGGAACCGCCCACTACGTCAGCCCCGAGCAGACCCGCGGTCAGGACCTCGGCCCCACCTCGGATATCTACTCGCTGGGCGTCGTGATGTATGAGTGCGCCACCGGCCGCGTTCCCTTTGACGGTGACGACGCTATCTCGGTCGCACTCAAGCAGGTCAACGAGCTGCCTATTCCGCCGAGCCAGATCAACTCCGGTGTCGACGCCGACCTTGAGCGCATCATCCTCAAGTGCATGGAGAAGGACCCGGCAAACCGCTTCCAGACCGCCGACGAGCTGCGTCAGG
>USOF01000077.1 GCA_900556285.1 uncultured Collinsella sp.
GCGTGGCGGTGACCTGCTGCGGCATCATGATGACGAAAGCAGAGATAGCGACGACCACGCAAGCGAGCGGGTTATCGAAACGCTTGTTCTTAGCGAGGCTGTAGCCAATCAATCCGGCCAAGATAATGGCAGAGACGTTGAGGGTGCCCAGCGTAATTGCCGAACCCCAGGTCTGAAGGTTGGCAAGGCCCGCCGCATCGAGCGGGAACAGGGGGAACACGACGTTGTTAATAAGAACCGCGATACCCGCAAGGATATAGAGCGGCGTGATGGTCGCGAAGGCGTCACGCAGGGAACGCAGGTGAACCTGGTTTCCCACCTTCGCAGAGACCTCGGCAAACTTGTCGAGGAAGCTCTTTCCGTTGTCACTGGCCATGATTGCTCCTAACTTTCAAATCCGGCCTTTTCCTATGCGCACGGTGGTCTGTCGCCCTCTGCCACCAGATGTGCCATGTGTTGCGCGCGGCGGCGCGCGGTCTGGGCGTTCGCCCGGTCGCTAATCAACCACGTGGGTCGTGGCAACCTGTTTGAGCCAGGCTGCCGACTTCTTAAGGCGGCGCTTATAGCCATCCATCAGATCGACCTCGACAAAGCCGTAACGGTTCTTAAAGGCATTGGCCCAAGACCAGTTATCGATGACGGCCCAGTAGTGATAGCCCCGGCATTTGGCGCCCTCGGCGATTGCCTTGGCAACCCACTCCAGGTGCTGGCGTACAAAGTCGACGCGGTAGTCATCCTGGATGGTTCCTTCGGCGTCACGGTTCTTGTATTCGTCCATGATGCCGATGCCGTTCTCGGAAACGAACCACTCAAGATCGGGGTAGTTCTTAGCGCAGTCCATGCCAAAGTCGTAGAGGCCCTGCGGATAGATCTCCCAGCCGCGGCTCTCGTTCATAACGGCGTCGGGCCATACGTACTCGTCGGCAAAGTGCGGCAGGCCGTACTGGTCGACCTTGCTCGCCGGTGCCTGAACACGCGTGGGGTGGTAGTAGTTGCAGCCGAGCCAGTCGACAACACCCTGCTTGAGAATCTCTTGGTCGCCGGCACGGAACGGGAGCTTAACGCCGCCCTCGGCCAGGCTGTCGAGCACGTCGGCAGGAAGCTCGCCCTTGGTAATAAGGTCGAGCCACCAGCGATTGTTAATGCCGCTGGTCATACGCACGGCCTCGAGGTCTGCCTCGCTGGGGTTCTCCTTGGTGTAGACCGGAGTGAAGCAGTTAATCATGCCGATCTTAGCATCGCTGCGAACGGCGCCCTCGTCATAGGCACGGCGGTAGTTGGCCACAGCCAGCGAATGCGCCAGCGAAATGTGATACTGCACGGTGCGGGCGCGGCTAAAGTTGTGGAGTTGCGGGAACCACACGCCCTCCTGATAGCGCTGCTCGGGCTCGACGATGGGCTCGTTAAAGGTGAACCAGTACTTGATCTCCTGGCCAAACTCGTGGAAGGCGACGTCGGCGTAATGCGCGTAAGCCTCGACGACCTCACGGCTCTCCCAGCCGCCACGGTTAAAGAGGTAGGTGGGCATGTCAAAGTGGTACAGGTTGACGAACGGCTCCAGGCCGGCCTCGCGAGAAGCGCGGAACAGCTCGTGATACCACGCAGCGCCCTCCTCATTTAGGTTGCCGTCGGCATCGAGCAGACGGCTCCACTGGATGGAAGTGCGAAAGGTATTCAGGCCCAAGTCCTTCAAAATGCGAAAGTCTTCCTGGTACTTGGCCATAAAGTCATTGCCGGCATAAGAGCCAACGCAGTTGTAGAACGAACCCAGATCCTGGATGGACCAGGTGTCCCACAGGTTCTCGAGCTTGCCGCCCTGGTTCCACTGACCCTCAGTCTGCGGGCCGGACATAGCAGCGCCAAAGAAGAAGTCGTTGGGCAGCTGATACTGCGTCATCAAAGTCCTCGCTTTCGTGTTCTAGAGCTTCCGGTTGGAGACGGGTTTGCTTTGGCAGGTTATCCGGCGCGGGCGCGCACCGGTCATACCGATATCCAACCTGCCAAAACAAAACCGTCCCAAACAGCACAAGCAAACGCCAATGCATCTCGCTTGTTGTCTGTAACTATAGCGCTCTAATTTATTGTGTAAAGCGTCTTTTTAACTTTTCTTTATCGAACTTCTTTCATGAAAGCCATATGGATGCTTTTTAAGTAGGTATACTTTCTTAATATTCAACGCAAATATGAAGGGAGGATTGCATGATTCCCAAATACGAGGCGATAGCTGCAGATATCCGTCGAAGCATCGAGGACGGCGCCCTTAAGCCGGGCGATAAGTTACCCACCGTCGTAGAGTTTTGCGAGCTCTATAGCGTTTCTAAGATCACCGTCAAACGTGCGATTGAGCAGATTACCGAGGAGGGCTTGATCACCAGTCGGCGAGGATCGGGCACCTACGTCAAGGACACAGCGGGGCTTCCCGGCCAGGTGTTTTTCCAAGGCAAGAACGACCGCGCCCAAGGCTTTTCGTACGAGCATCGCGGGGAGAAAGTGACCTCGGTGGTCTACGATTTCTCGATCGTCAATCCGCCGGCAGAGGTTGCGACCCAGCTGGGAATGGCCGAGGATGACTTCGCCTATCACATCGTGCGCGTGCGCCAGGTCGACGAGAAGCCCATCGTCATCGAGTACACCTATATGCCGCTCGAACTGATCCCGGGCCTTAAAAAGAAGGACCTGTACGGATCGGTCTACGGCTTTATCCGCGAGCAATGCGGGCTGAAGATTTCGAGCTTCCATCGCACCATCCGCGCCGTCGCGGCAACTGAGGAAGAGGCTGAGCGCCTGGATACCAAACCCGGCTCTCCCTTGCTCGAACTCAACCAGATTGGCTTCTTGGATAGCGGCACCGCGTTTGAATATTCTATCTCGCACAACGTAGGCGACCGCTTTGAGCTGCACAACGTAACGCTGGCCTAGCTTTGTTATCCGGTGGGTGCTCGTTTTGAGTCGTCTTACGCGGCGCCCGCACAACCTTATGGGAGTATGCACATGTCCGATTTGATTAAACTCACGCCGATCTTCCACGAGAAGATCTGGGGCGGCCGCCAGCTGGAGACCGTGTTTGGCTACGACATTCCCGAGGGCCCCATCGGTGAGTGCTGGGCCATCTCGGCACACCCCAACGGCGACTGCCAGATCGCTGAGGGTCCGTACGCCGGTCACACGCTGTCATGGCTGTGGGCCGAGCACCGCGAGCTCTTTGGCAACTGCGAGAGCAAGGAGTTCCCGCTGCTCATTAAGATTCTGGACGCCAAGGACGACCTTTCGATCCAGATTCATCCCAACGACGAGTACGCCGCCGAGCACGAAAACGGCAGCCTGGGCAAAACCGAGTGCTGGTACGTGCTGGATTGCGAGCCCGGCGCCACAATCATCGTCGGCCAGCGCGCGCATGACCGCGCCGAGGCCGCACAGATGATCGAGGAAGGCCGTTGGGGCGACATGCTCAACGTACTGCCGATCCACAAGGGCGACTTTTTCCAGATTGATTCCGGCACTGTGCACGCCATCAAGACCGGCACGCTCATTTTGGAGACGCAGCAGTCGAGCGACGTGACGTATCGCCTGTACGACTATGACCGCCCTGGTACCGACGGAAAGCTGCGCCCGCTGCACATTGAGCAGAGCCTCGACTGCATCGACTTTGATGCCCAGGCTCCGACCGATGGCACCGTGACGGCGCCCGAGGTCGACGGCGTGACCGAGCTCGAGTCCAACCCCTGCTACACCGTCGATCGCGTGCGCGTGGACGGCAGCAAAACCCTGGAGCAGCGCTGGCCCTTCATGTGCCTGTCGGTCATCGACGGCAAAGGCACCGTCTGCGGCGACCCCGTCCACAAGGGAAGCCACCTGCTGGCTCCGAGCACCGTCAGCTCCATTGACCTCGAAGGCAAGATGGAACTGATCATCAGCCACCTCTAGGTCGCAACAACAACCAAAACGCAACAAGGGGCTCCCCCGTTCTTCAACGGGGGAGCCCCTTGTTGTATCTATCCATCAGCCCACCCGGCTCTCCAGATCAAAAAGCGAACGAGCAGAGCGACGTTCGCAAGCAACGTTATCTAAGGACCTGGGCGGGCGTATGGGGCAACATCGATCGCGAGTTCCGCACGCAAAGGAGGCCACTTAATGTGGCCTCCGTCTTGCGCAGGACTGCCCGAGCAGGCGATGTTGCCCCATACGCCCGCCCAGGTCCGCCGGGATTACGACAGCTTGACGATCGGTGCAAAACCCTTCATAAGCTTTTTGGTCTGGCCGGTCTTTTCGAATTGGACCTCGATCATGTCTCCGGCGACCGAGATCACGGTACCCGTGCCAAAGGTCTTGTGGCTCACGGTATCGCCCGCGGCAAAGTCCTGCGATGCGCTGGCGCGATCGACTTTGCGCTCCACCGTCGGGGACACTTTGGACGACGGCTTTTTGGCTCGCGGCGCGCCCGAACCAAAGGTCGAGGCAACACGGCCGGCGTCGGGCGAAACCCCGCGATGGCGCTCGGTGCCATAGGTGCTGCCACCAAAGAAATCGTCGAAGCTCGATCCGCCGCGCGAACCGGAACCGCCGGTCGAGCGCGTATGCGAACCGAACACCTTGCCGCCATACATATCCGAACCCATGCCCGAGCCAAAGGTGCCGTGACGGTCGCCGCGCTTCTCCCAGCCCGTGCCCTCAAAACCGGCAGAACCGATGCCGCTAAACTCGATATCCTCAAACGGAATCTCGTTGAGGAAGCGAGAGCGCGGGTTGGCAGAGGTCGAGCCGTAGGTGCGACGCGTGGCCGCATAGGTCAGGAACAGGCGCTTACGGGCACGCGTGATGGCAACGTAGGCCAGGCGACGCTCCTCCTCGAGCTTGCCCGGGTCATCGCTGCCGCCAAAGTCGTGCACGTGCGGGAAGATACCCTCCTCCATGCCGGCCACGAACACCGCCGGGAACTCCAGGCCCTTGGCGGAGTGGATGGTCATCATGGTAATGGCATGCGTCTCGCCGGCCAGGGAATCCAAGTCGGAGCGCAGGGCCAGCCACTCCATGAGTGCCGGCAGCGCCTTACAGGTGAGCGGACCGTAGGTGCGCTCGATCTCGTCGGCATGCACGGCGCCCGCCGGTAGCTCTGTTGGCACGGCATACGCGTTGCCCGCGATGGCGGCGGCCAGGGCATCCTGCGGCGAGAGCGCCGGGGCGGCCAGGCTATCGAGCGGATTGGAACCCGCGGCGTCACGAGCGCCGACGAGTGCCTCAAACGAGGATGCCGGTGCAGACAGCCCCGGCTCGGGCGTGGGCGCACTCACCACGACGGGCTCGGACTCGGCGCCGGCAGGCACGTCGGCAACACCGGCTGCGCGCAGCTCTTCTAGACTCTCGAGCGTGCCCTCGATATCCTCGTGCGTCTCCTCAAATTCGGCGGCGACGCCCAGGAATTCCTGGATGTTCTCGGCGCGGCTCTCGGACTCCATGGTGCCCTCGGCGCGAAACGCCTGCAGCAGGCCCGTCTTGTCGACAATCATCTCGACGACATCCTTGAGCTCGCCGTCCATGCGACGGCCCTCGCGCACCAGCGCCACAAAACTCGACAGGCCGTTGCGCACCTTGGCACTAAACATGCCCGTCTCGGCTGTTGCGATCTCGCAGGCCTGGAAGAACGAGCAGCGGTTGTCGCGCGCCAGCTGCTCGATCTTTTGGATCGAGGTGGAGCCGATGCCGCGGCGCGGCGTGTTGATGACGCGCTTGACGCTCATCTCGTCGGCCGGGTTCACGATCATCTTGAGGTAGGCCATGACGTCGCGGATCTCGGCACGGTCGAAGAATCGCGTGCCGCCGACGATCTTGTAGGGCACGCCCGCGCGCAGGAACATATCTTCGAGGATACGCGACTGGGCATTGGTTCGGTAGAAGACGGCGATATCGTCGTAGCTCGTGCCCTTGGAGTGCAACTTTTCGATCTCGCCGGCAATCCAGCGGCCCTCGTCGCGCTCATCGCTCGCCTGGAAGGCCTGGATCTTCTCGCCGTCGCCCTCGGCCGTAAACAGGCGCTTGTCCTTGCGTTGCGAGTTGTGGCGCACCACGGCGTTGGCGGCGCTCAGGATATGACCCGTGGAGCGGTAGTTCTGCTCCAACTTGACGGTCTTGCAGTTTTTAAAGTCCTTCTCAAAGTCCAGGATGTTGGTGATGTCGGCGCCGCGCCAGCTGTAAATGGACTGGTCATCGTCGCCCACGACCATGAGGTTCTGGTACTTGGCGGCCAGCAGGTTGGCGATCTCGTACTGGACGTGGTTGGTGTCCTGATACTCGTCGACGCTAATGTAGCGGAAGCGCTCCTGATACTTGTCGAGCACCTCGGGGCGGGTGCGCAGTAGCTCGAGCGTGCGCACGAGTAGGTC
>USOF01000078.1 GCA_900556285.1 uncultured Collinsella sp.
AGCCGGAGCATCGGGTGCGGGCGGCACCTCGGTGCGCACGACGACGCCGGAGTCGATGAGCGTGGCGAAGATCTCGTCGGCACGAACCTCGAGCTTTGCCTTTTCCTCGGGCGTTTGCAGGCTTGTCTCGATGAGGTCGTGCACGCGGGCACGGGCATCGCCGCCCTGCTCGACCACGCTAATCACCATGGAGTGCGTGATGCGCAGGCGCGGCTTGAGTGTCTCGGGCTGCGTCTCGATCAGGCGCTCAAAGGTCTGCTTGTTCCAGGAGACAAAGCCCTCGGGGGCCTTTTTCTTTTTAATCTTGCGGAGCTTTTTGGGGTCGTCGCCCGCCTTGGCCATAAGCTTGGCATTCTCGATCTCGTGCTCGGGCGCCTCGGCAATCACCGTGCCCTCGGTATCGAAGCCCGAGCGGCCGGCGCGACCGGCAATCTGATGGAACTCGCGGGCGCGCAGACGACGCATCTTGTAGCCGTCAAACTTGGTGAGCGCGGTGAGCACCACGGTGTGGATGGGTACGTTGATGCCGACGCCGAGCGTATCGGTACCGCAGATGACGGGCAGCAGACCCTGCTGCGCCAAACGCTCGACCAGCAGGCGATAGCGCGGCAACATGCCAGCATGGTGCACGCCGACGCCGCATCCGAGCAAGCGCTTGAGAATCTTGCCAAAGGCCGTGGAGAAGCTCGTGCCCTTGGCGGCTTCCTTAATGGCCTCGCGCTGCTCCTTGCTGGCGATGCCAAAATTGGCGAGCGACTGCGCCGTCGCAAGGGCGGCATCCTGGCTAAAGTGCACGATATAGAGCGGGGCCTCGCCGCGGCGCATGGCGAGCTCGACCGTGCCCTCGAGGGAGGTCGTCACATAGTCGTAGCTCAGCGGAACGGGACGCGGGGCGTCGACAACCAAGTCGCAAGCAGCGCCGGTGTGCTCCTCGAGCGAGGCGGCGATGGCAGTGACATCGCCGAGCGTGGCGCTCATGAGCATGAATTGTGTGTGGGGCAGGGTGAGCAGCGGCACCTGCCAGGCCCAACCGCGATCGGGGTCGGCAAAGTAGTGGAATTCGTCCATGGCGACGCAGCCAACATCGGCATCTTCGCCCTCGCGCAGTGCGTCGTTGGCAAGGATCTCGGCCGTGCAGCAGATGACGGGCGCCTTGGTGTTGATATGCGTGTCGCCTGTGATCATACCGACGTTATCGCGGCCGAGCACCTGTACCAGATCGAAGAACTTTTCGCTGACCAGGGCCTTGATAGGGGCCGTGTAATAACAGCGCTTGCCCTGTGCCATGCCCATAAAGAGCATGCCCAGCGCGACGAGCGATTTACCCGATCCGGTCGGCGTGCCCAAAATGACGTGATCTCCGGCGGCCAGGTCCATGAGAGCCTCTTCTTGGTGATCCCACAGCTCAATGCCGCGATCGCTCGTCCATTCAAAGAAGCGCTCAAAGGCCTGATCGGGCGTGAGCCATGGTTCGGGCTCGCTGCCGTCCTCGGGCTCCCACCAGGTGGGGGAGAGCGCGCCGAGCGAGCCGAACTCGGCTTCGGTTCCCGTGCCGCCCGAGAATGAGCTGGCGGCGCCGGCGCCGGAGACGGTGCTGGCGGCGGTATCTGTCGTGGTCTGTGCCATGTGGTTGCTTTCTCTCGCCGTTTGTCCGCCAACTATTATGGCGTAGCGGCGGCGCGGGGTGCCAGCGCGCGAGAAAATGCAGGAAATGGGCGCGCGGTACTAGCGTTCCTGAGGCAGGCGCTTTTTGCCCTTGCGGGCGCGGTTTTTAAAGTTCTCAACGGCCTCTTCCATGCCCAGGGGTACATAGGCGAGCTCATCGAGGTTTTCGGGCAGGTAGCAGGCAAGACTTTGCTCCTGCGCACGGCCCGCCGCGAGCTGTTCATCGCTGGGCCGTGCGCCGGGTGTGGCGCAAATGCCATAGACGGCGGCACCCATCTCGCGCGTGCGGCGCTCGTATTCGGTCTCGGGATGCTCGGGATGGTCGCAGCGAACGTCGTCACTTACCCAAAGTGTGTCGTAGCCTGCCGCGGCAAACTGCCCCAGGGCGTAGTCGCGCAGCGGCTTGCTGTCGGTTCGCAGCGTTACGGTGGCGCCGGCTGCAAAGAGCGGGCGATAGAGCATCAGATGGTCGACATGGACGAGGCGCTTTTTGGCGTACTTGGCCTTGGGCTGCGGCGTGGGAAAGTTGATGGTGATGGCATCGAGCTCGCCTGTGGCAAATAGCTGCGGCAGCGATGCGGCGCCTCGAGGCAGAACGAGTGCGTTGGTCAGTTCATGCTCGCAGATTTTCTGTGCGGCATAGGCGATGCAGATGGGCTCTTGGTCCATGCCGATAAAGAGCGTGTTTGGCTCGTGGGCCGCGCGCTCTACAAGGTACGTTCCCTTGCCGCAGCCAAGATCCAGGTGAAGGTGTTCGAATGGCTTGCTGCCAACTGGCGCACAGACTTCACGCCAATCTCCGGCATAGGCCTCGGGGTTCGTCTCAATCGCATCGGCGTAGCGCTCCAGGCGCTCCTCGAGCACAAAGTTCTTAGGCGTGCGAACGTGGACGGCTCCCATGAGGCTCCTTGGTCATAAATATGGAACGCATAGCTGCGCGTTCCGTCAATGGGTTGAAAAGGGTGGGCATAGTTTGCTCGAAAGACGCGGCACGGCTCGGCGGCGAGTCGTCGATGCCTACAGGCGCTTGAGGATCACATAACGGTTGAGCTCGCCGCTGCGACCGTCGGCATGGAAACGCTCAAGCTCGCGCACGGGGACCTCGCCGCTTTTGTAGAACGTACGGACGCCGCGCACCAGGTCGGTGATCTGCTGATCGTCAAAGTGATGGCAATAGCGGTAGGCGTGGCGGTCGTTTTGCCAGCCAATGAGGTGGTCGCCGGCTTCAAACTGCGCGGAATCGTAACCCTCAAACGGCGGGGTGAGCTCGGCGCGGGCTTCGGCTCGAACGGCCTTGCGCGCCATGCGCTCGTCGTTCATAAACTCCCAAAAGCTGATGGCGATGATGCCGCCCGGGCGCGTTTGCCGCACCAGGGCGTCGAGCACGCGTACGCGGTACTCGCACGACGGCACGTGGTGCATAAAGCCAAAGCAGACCGAGATATCGGCGAGCGGGGCGTCGAAAAGCGCGTCGGGCGTCTCGGCGGGGTTGAGCTTCATGAGAGCGTCGAGCACATCGAGTTCCTGGAAGTGCAGGTTGGGAATGCGCAGCGCGTGGCCATGTGCATCGATGGCCAGGTCTTGACACGAGTCGACGCCATAGAACTCAAACGGGCAGCTGGCATCTGCCGAGGGGTTTGCGCCGTTGACGCCCTTGGCGGCAAGTGCGCCGCCGGCGGCAAAGTTTTCGAATCGCATATTGCCGCAGGCGAGATCGAAGACGCGGACGGGATGCTCGATCGTGGCGACGTCGAGCTGTTCGAGCGCGATGTCCATGGTGCGCACCCAGCCGGGCCACGGGGCCTGGCGCGTATCGGAAAAGGAGGCGGAGTGCTCGCGATAGAACGTGTTGTTGAGCTGGATGAGCGATGAGGCGAAATCGCGGTTCACGGCGCGGAACTCCCTCCGTTGGCGGTGCGGAATAAACAGTATGACCATACTACCGTTAACGCCGCAACGGGGACAACCGAGCTGCGGCTCATTGCTTTGTTTGGACATATTTCCGCAGCTCATATGTGCCCGCAACCGCCAGTTGTCAAAAATCTCACTAGAATAGGTGGCATGCTTTTGGCGGTGGCGGATAGATTTTTAACTGTGCAAGGCGCCTTAAGAACAAAAACGGTCCGGCGGCACGGCTGGCATCACATAGGAGGAACCATGAATGTAGAAACTGCGCAGCGGCTCGCCGACCTTCGCCGCAGCAAGGGCTTTAGCCAAGAAGGGCTGGCGCGAAAGCTGGGGCTGTCGCGCCAGGCGGTTAGTAAATGGGAGCGTGCGGAGAGCTCGCCCGATACCGAGAACCTGATCTCGCTCGCCAAGCTCTATGGTGTGAGTCTGGACGAGCTGCTCAATCCGAGCGATGAGATTGAGGACGATATCGAGTTTGAGAACGAGGACCGCGCTCGTCAGCGCGAGGCCGAGGCGGCAGAGCGCGCCCGCACCCATGAGGCGGCGGCGCGCGCCACCGAGGCGGCAACGCAGGCAAGTGACGCGGCAGCCAAGGCGGCGCAGGCGGCAAGCTGGAGTGCGCAGGCTGCCAATGCGGCGACGGCTCAGGTGACGGGTACCGGTGCGGCTGGTCCGACTCCGGTGAAGGGTCCGTTCCAGTCATTCCCGTATTGGGCCGTGTGCTGGCTGCTGTTCTTTTTACTGATGTTCCTGTTTGGTGCCGGCCCCTTTGCTGCGCTGATCTTCTTCACGATTCCCATCTATCACTGGGTGGCGCGTGCACTCGATGGCGATTGGGCGCGCGGGGATATTCAGGTTGGTCCGGCACCGGTGGCGGTCAGGGCCCAGGGGAAGGATACTTCTGCGGAACCTGATGCTGACGTGGCTACCGCGGCCACCGCTGAGCCATGTGCCAAAGAAGGTGACGAATGATGAAGCTTTCGCATGAATCCAAGCTGCGCCTGGGCGTCGGCATCGGAGCGTTCGTACTGATTATCGGGCTTGTTTTTGGCGTTTCGCGGACTTTGATTCATTTTGATGGCCCGTGGGATCTCGACGATGTTATACCCGGCTTGTCCGGTATGGACGATGTGGTTGATGACGACGATTTTATGAACGATGGCGGTAACTATTCCGCTCGGCCTCAGCAGCTTTCGTGTACGACCTTTGATGCCGATGAGTTTCGCTACCTCGATTTCGATATCGATGCGGCTACGGTGGACGTCAAGGTTATTGATGGTAACAAGGCTCGCGTTATCGAGCGGGGACGCGTTGCCAATGGTATGGATGCCTCCAAGGCCGCGACGCAGAACATCGCATCCGTCGAGGACTCGACGCTCAAGGTTTCCCAGTTTGGAAGTGATGACGGTAAGGCAATCGATCGCTCAGTTACGGTCGAGCTGCCGCGCCGTGTTGCCGAACATCTGAAGGGAGTCAACGCGCACGTGGGCTCGGGTGATCTGCAGATTGCCGGTGTCACCTGTGATGGTTTCGACCTTTTCCTGGGTGCGGGAGATGTAGAGTTTGCGGGCAGCGTGACTGATGCGCTCAGTGCTGAGGTCGGTTCGGGCGATGTGACGTTCGAGCTCTACCAGGCCCCCGCGAAGTCGATGGACGTAAGCGTGGACTCGGGCGATGTGGAGATAACGGTTCCGAACTCTACGGGCTTTACGGCGAGCCTCACCGTGGGCAGCGGCGACTTCGAGAGCGATTTCCTTCCGCTTGGCTACGATGGCGAGACCATATTGAATCTTGAATTCGACAACGGTGATAAGTCTGCCGCGTATCGTTTTGAGGTTGGTTCGGGTGACATGTCGTTTGATCCGGAGTGACATGCGGTTTTCGGAGATCGGTACATATAGGCATGCTCTTTGATGGAGGCGCCGGGGCCGTGGTCGGCTTCGGCGCCTTTGCCTTTACAATGGGGGCATGGAACAGATTATCTTGGACATACTCGAGGCTCTGCGTCGCGGCGAGACCGTGGACGACAAAGCGCTCGTCAAACTGATACATGCCGAGGCGCGCCGTGAGGGTGCCGACAAACGCGATTTGGCCAAGCGCCGTCTGCTGCCGTTCTACCAGCGGGTTAAACGTGAGGAGCCGGCTCGGTGGGCTGCGTGGAATGTCGATTCCGATCTGGAACGTCAACTGCTGCAGGTGCTGCGTATGAAGCCGCGCCGAACGGCCTCGGGCGTGGCGACCATTACTGTCATCACCAAGCCGTGGCCGTGCTCGGGCGATTGCCTGTTTTGTCCCAACGATCTGCGCATGCCCAAGAGCTATCTGCACGGCGAGCCCGCGTGCGAGCGCGCCGAGCAAACGTGGTTCGACCCCTACTTGCAGGTGTCCGCGCGCTTGACGGCGCTGTCGCAGATGGGGCACGCCATCGACAAGATCGAGCTCATCGTTTTGGGCGGCACGTGGAGCGATTATCCGCGTGAGTACCAAATCTGGTTTGTGTCCGAGCTGTTCCGCGCGCTGAACGATAGCGCGATAGCGGACGTGGCCGCCAACCCCATGCTCGCGGATAACCCTTCTGCTCTCGATGCGGCGACGTGCGCGGACGCGAACTCTCAGCGAGACGCCGGCGTTCCGGCGTACGTGACCTGTCTCTTATACACATCTCCGAGCCCACGAGACTCCT
>USOF01000079.1 GCA_900556285.1 uncultured Collinsella sp.
GCTCGGAGATGTGTATAAGAGACAGGGGCGCGCATGACAGCCATCTCGCCGCTGAGAGCTTTGTCCACAAAGCGCGAAACGCGCTGGTGAATGCCGCCAAACTCGGTAAGGAGCTGACGCCCAAGCTCATGGAAGTCGGTATCTTCCACCGAAAACCCCTAACACTAGAAACTATTTTCGGTGAAAGATGATACCCTTGCACGCGCGCCCTATACGGTAGATTTTGAGACATGCCTAGAAAACTACCTTTAGGCGACCTCCGTACACCGTCGGTGCCAGTAAAGTTTGGGGCAGATCGTTAGGCATGTCCTAAAGCCTACTCAGAGGCACTTTACCCTGCTAAAGCTGGCATAACAGCTAGAGTGAACGTCGTACAAAGGCAAGGAAAAATACCAAACAAATCGGTGAACGGTAGTTGTTCGCGCTCGCATTTCCTGCGGATTTGTTAAAAACGCCATAATGGTATAAAAAAAGAAACATATAACAGCACTGATGAAGGGGGTAGCTATGTTATCCTTCTCAAACGGGTGAAATCTTGGGTTTTGGGTTGCAGTTCCAAGGTGGACAAACGTTTTTCCCTGTACCAACGTGTGGTGAAGAACGGAAGAAGCCGGTAGTGCAAGCCGATAATTCAAGAATTCAATAAGCAGCGGTGTGAGAGAGCGCCGCATTACACGTAACTAGGAGCGTGGTTACACAATGCAGGAGGCATGGGAAGGCTTCAAGGAAGGCATCTGGACGGGAGAGGTTGACGTCCGAGACTTCATCCAGAAGAACTACACCCCCTACGAGGGCGACGAGTCGTTCCTCGCCGGCCCGACCGAGCGTACCAAGGAGCTGTGGGGCGAGGTTCTCGACCTGCTGCTCAAGGAGCGCGAGCAGGGCGGCGTCCTCGATATGGACACCAAGACCGTCACGGGTATCGTGAGCCACCCCGCTGGCTACATCGATAACGCCCACCGCGAGAAGGAGACCATCGTCGGCCTCCAGACCGACAAGCCGCTCAAGCGCGCGCTGCACGTCAACGGCGGTATCCGCATCGCTTGCCAGGCTGCCAGCCAGCACGGCTATAAGGTCGACGAGAACGTTGTCGAGCGCTACACCTTCGAGCGCAAGACCCACAACGCCGGCGTCTTCGATGTCTACACCCCCGAGATGCGTGCTTGCCGTTCGGCCCACATCATCACCGGTCTGCCCGATGGCTATGGCCGCGGCCGCATCATCGGCGACTACCGTCGTGTTGCCCTGTACGGCGTCGACTACCTGATCAAGGACAAGGAGGCCCAGAAGGCTTCCACCCCGACGGTCATGACCGCCGACAACATCCGCGACCGTGAGGAGCTGCAGGAGCAGATCCGCGCCCTCGGCGAGCTCAAGATGATGGCCGAGACCTATGGTTTCGATATTTCCAACCCTGCTACCAACACGCAGGAGGCCATCCAGTGGATGTACTTCGCCTACCTGGCTGCCGTCAAGGAGCAGAACGGCGCCGCCATGTCCATCGGCCGTACCTCTACGTTCATCGACATCTACGCTGAGCGCGACCTTGCCAACGGTACCTTCACCGAGGAGCAGATCCAGGAGTTCGTGGATCACTTCATCATGAAGCTCCGCATGGTCAAGTTTGCCCGTACCCCCGAGTACCAGGCCCTGTTCACCGGCGATCCGCAGTGGGTCACCGAGTCCATCGGCGGCATGGGTGTTGACGGCCGTACGCTCGTTACCAAGATGAGCTACCGCTACCTGCACACGCTCGAGAACATGGGCACCAGCCCCGAGCCCAACATGACCGTTCTGTGGTCGACCCGTCTGCCCGAGAACTTCAAGAAGTTCTGCGCCAAGACTTCTGTCGCCAGCTCCTCGATCCAGTACGAGAACGACGACCTCATGCGCGTTTACCACGGCGACGACTACGGCATCGCCTGCTGCGTGTCCTCCATGCGCATCGGCAAGGAGATGCAGTTCTTCGGTGCTCGCGCCAACCTGGCCAAGTGCCTGCTGTACGCACTCAACGGCGGTGTTGACGAGGTCTCCAAGAAGCAGGTCGGCCCCAAGTATCGTGCCGTCGAGGGCGATACGCTCGATTACGACGACGTTGTGGCCAAGTACAACGACATGATGAAGTGGCTCGCTGGCGTGTACGTCAACTCGCTGAACATCATTCACTACATGCACGACAAGTACTGCTACGAGCGCATCCAGATGGCTTTGCACGACAAGCACGTGCATCGCTGGTTCGCTACGGGCATCGCTGGCCTTTCCGTCGTGGCTGACTCCCTGTCCGCCATCAAGTACGCCAAGGTCCACCCCGTCCGTGACGAGAACGGCATCATCGTCGACTTCGAGACCGAGGGCGAGTTCCCCAAGTACGGTAACGACGACGACCGCGTCGACCAGATCGCTCACGACGTTGTGCACCAGTTCATGGAGTACATCCGCATGAACGACACCTACCGCAACTCCGTGCCCACGACCTCGGTTCTGACCATTACCTCCAACGTCGTGTACGGCAAGAAGACCGGTTCCACGCCTGACGGCCGCAAGGCTGGCCAGCCGTTCGCCCCGGGTGCTAACCCCATGCACAAGCGCGATAGCCACGGCGCCATCGCTTCGCTGTCTTCGGTTTCCAAGCTCCCGTTCCGCGATGCTCAGGACGGCATCTCCAACACCTTCTCCATCATCCCGGGCGCGCTCGGCAAGGAGGACCAGGTGTTCTTTGGCGATATCGACCTTGATCAGCTGGGCGAGTAACTATTGTTAGTGCTATACTAACAATAACGATTACTGATTAGTGCGCCGGTTTCGGCCGGCGCCTATCGATCGAAGGAGACACATTATGAAGGTTTCTGAAGTTTCCGAGACTCAGGCCGATAACCTGGTCCACATGCTCGACGCTTACGCCGAGAAGGGTGGCCACCACCTGAACATCAACGTCTTCAACCGTGAGACGCTGCTTGACGCTCAGGCTCACCCCGAGAAGTACCCGCAGCTGACCATCCGCGTTTCCGGCTATGCCGTGAACTTCCACACGCTCACCAAGGAGCAGCAGGACGAGGTCATTTCGCGTACCTTCCACGACAAGTTCTAAAGGGGTTTAACTCCCGCAGGATCGCCGGGCCGCTTTGGGTTACTTTCCAAAACGTCCTCGGACATGCAAAGGGCTCCGCTGCGCGCTTCGCGCGGCGGAGCCCTTTGCATCCTGCGGAAATGTTTTGGAAAGTAACCCAAAGCGGCCCGGCGGGGGTCCTGTGTAGTCACCCTTTAGGCGGAACTCTCCTAATTATTTGGATGAGTCGTTTACTTACTTGTGCTGTTACCGTCTTCCCGCTGTTGTTGGGGTATGCTTTGTTCGTATGTAAACGTTTGACATGTTGATGGGGGAGGGTGCTATGGCTCGCGAGGGCGCTCGTTCTAAGGATTCTGCTAAGCCTGGCATCAAGGAAGTTGCAGCGGTGGCGGGGGTTTCGCCTACTACGGTATCTCGCGTGCTTAATAATCGCGGCTATATTAGCCAAGAGACCCGCGATAAGGTCCATGCCGCGATGGAGCGCATCAACTATACGCCCAACGATATCGCCCGTGCCATGCTCAACGGTCGCCTGAATCTTATCGGTATGATCGTTCCCTTTGTGAGCAGCCCGTTCCATGCTCAGGTTGTGCAGGCGGTCGAGCGCACGTTAGCGGAAAACGGCTTTAAGATGTTGCTGTGCAACAGCGCCAATCGACCCGATCTTGAGCGTTCCTATATTGACATGCTCCGCCGCAATATGGTCGACGGCGTCATCGTCAACTCCCTCAATATCGGTGCCGAGGCATATGCCGAGATGGGCTTGAGCCTGGTTGGCATCGACTGCGATCTTGGTGAGGGCTCTGTCCAGATTGCAAGTGACAGCTATGGCATTGGCGAGCTCGCCACGCGCCGTCTGATTGATGACGGCTGCAGGCGTATCCTGTGCCTGCGCAGCAATAGCCGCATGCGCATGCCTGCCAATAAGCGTACCGATGCCTACCTCGATGTTGTTGAGCAGGCCGGTTTGTCCGCGCTTGTCCGTGAGGTTGAGTTCGTTAAGCCCGACGACGAAAAGGGCGCGGTCGTTGCGAAGATCCTCGATGAGAACCCCGATATTGACGGCATCTTTGCGGGAGACGATACGATGGCGGCCATCTGTCTCAACGTGATGAAGCAGCGCGGCTTGAGCGCTCCAGACGATATTAAGGTCGTGGGCGCGGATGGTGCCCGCCGAACTATGACGTTTATGCCTGACTTAACAACCGTACGTCAAGATATCGATCGCATCGGAGAGCTCGCGGCGCAATCCATCATCGCTCTTATTAACGGCGATAATCCCGAATCGAATATCAAGCTTCCCGTTGAACTTATTGAGGGCAAAACCGCGTAGTTCATCCCGTGCCAAAAGAATTCCTCAAACGCCTCTGATGACCGTTCACAGGCATATGTCAACCGTTTGCCGACGACTGGAACTGCGAAAAGACGTATTGGTGTGAAAACGTTTGACATATGAAAATGATTGACATATCTTGCCATTGTACCGAGTTAGTATGTCGTGGAAAGGAAGTCTCGGATGCACAAGGTGTATTACCAGCCTGAGGGAATTTGGGTAGGCGACATCATGCCGTACGGCGAGGACGGCACGTTCTATCTCTATCATCAGCGTGACACGCGTAACCCCGAACCTTTCGGAGAGCCGTTTGGCTGGGCACTCGCTACGACCAAGGATTTCGTCAACTACAAGGACTTTGGCGAGAGCCTTGAGCGCGGCGGCGACGAGGAAGTCGACCAGTACATTTATGCCGGCACGGTGTTTAAGGTGGGCGACAAGTACCATGCGCTCTACACTGGTTGCAATCGCGATAAGGTCCGCGCACGTTTGATGAAGCAGGTTCTTCTTCACGCAACGAGCGACGACGCCGTCAAGTGGGAGAAGAACATCGCCGAGACGCTGCTTCCGCCCCAGGAGGGTTACGATGACCGCAACTGGCGCGATCCCTTTGTGCTTTGGGATGAGGAGAACGAGGAGTACATGCTCATCCTCGGCACGCGTGTGGGCGAGGACAAGCGTCTGATGACCGGCCGCCTGGTCAAGTTCACCTCCAAGGATCTGACCAACTGGGAGTTCCAGGGCGACTGGTGGAACCCGGGCCTGTACACCATGTTTGAGATGCCTGATCTCTTTAAGATGGGCGACTGGTGGTACCTCGTCTTTTCCGAGTACAGCGACGGCAACAAGACCCGTTACCGCATGTCCAAGTCCATCAACGGTCCTTGGATTACCCCCGCTGACGACTCCTTCGACGGCCGCGCGTACTACGCCGCTCGCACCGCATTCGATGGCGAGCGTCGCGTTCTCTTTGGTTGGGTTCCTACGCGTGACGAGGGCGGCGACCCCAGCTCTTACCTATGGGGTGGCACCTTTATGCCCCTCGAGATCGTTCAGCGTGCCGACGGAACGCTCGGCACCAAGCTCCCCGACAGCATGCTTGGCGCCTTTGGCGAGGGCAAGGCTGTCGAGACCTTTGAGCTTTCCTGCGAGTCGGGCAAGGTCGAGCAGGTGCTCGCCGCGGATGCCGGCTCCACCTACTTGCTCGATGCCGACATTGAGCTCGGCGGTAACGCTGCCGGCTTCTCGGTCAAGTTCGCTGAGGACGCCGAGACCGGTCTTGCCTATGAGTTCCGCGCCAACCTGCGCGAGGGCAAGCTGGCGATCGGCACGCCGATCGCCAAGGCGCTGCTGGGCCACAAGAAGGGCGACCGGGTCGACGTGGAGGTTCCCGCCGGAACGATCCACTTCGAGATCCTCGACATCAGCATTTAGGCGCCCGTTCCCGCAGGGCAGCGGCGCCGCATCGTCCGCTCCCGGCCGGGTGCAGGACACGACATACATCCCCATTTGTGGGTATTTTTGCAGGACCGTTTTGTGCGGTCCTTTTTTTGTGCTACTTTTGGCAGCAGAAAGATGATACGCAAAGCACCCAAACGGATATACGCTGCTCTGCTGCTGCTGATTCTGGTCGCAGCGTACGCAGGACACAAGGTCCACATCTACAAGGAGGACCCTGCGCATTTCGCCGCGCTCTGCGGCGATCTGCTGCCCGACAACGGCGCGCATCAGATCATGGTGGAACGCTGTATCGTCGATGACTTCTATTTCTTCCCCTATCTCGACGCCGTCCGGCCCGCGCACTCGTTCTA
>USOF01000080.1 GCA_900556285.1 uncultured Collinsella sp.
GCGTGGTGGATGCCGTCGGTGCGGCGGCAACGAATGTGGTGGTTGAGCCC
This sequence comes from uncultured Collinsella sp., assembly GCA_900556285.1. Classification (GTDB taxonomy): domain Bacteria; phylum Actinomycetota; class Coriobacteriia; order Coriobacteriales; family Coriobacteriaceae; genus Collinsella. Next base: position 51 of record USOF01000080.1, read on the forward strand.
GAGGGCGCCACGGCGCCGGCGGGGGAGACTGACGGAGGAGACGTGCCGGACGGTGGGACGGGTGAGCCTTCTGCCGATGCTAACCCCGCTGCCGGAGAGCCCACCACAGGACCCTCGGCAAATCCCGCGCCAAAGCCCGCGGCCGCGTCAACCAAGACAACAACGACAGTGACCAAGGCCACGGTCGCCAAGGCCTCAAAGCCCAAGACCGTAACTGCGACCTCCGTGTCTCTCCCCAAGACCAGCGACAACAATTGGATCGCCGCATCCTTTACGCTACTCCTGTTGGGACTGGGGCTTCTAGGTGCCGCATATCGCTGTTGGGGCGTGCGGCATACCTAGCTGCAATACAAGAGCCCTGTAAAAGCTTTAAAGGCAACGCTTTCCGAAAGGGAGCGTTACCTTTTTACTGCATGCAATGTATGAGGTGCCGTACCACTAAAAGGCTTAGTTAATTGATTGTAATTACATAATCTACTAGTGTATGTGCGTTATACTAAGGTTGCACTCACACGATTGGAGGGTCCAAAAATGGCAAGCTCAACATTAACCATTAGGGTTGACGATGACCTCAAACGCGAGGCAGCAGAAGTGGCTGATTACTATGGACTTGATTTGTCGTCCGTGACGCGCGCATTCTTCAAGCAAATGGTCAACACCCATCGCATCCCGTTGACTTTTGCCCCTGAGGAGCCCAATGCCGAAAGCCTTGAGGCCATTCGCGAGGGGGACGCGTTTCTTGCATCTGGCAAAAAAGGACGTTTTGACAATGGCGCCGATCTTATCGCTGCGGCGATGGCACAATGAGCACGTTAACCGCAGAGTTCTCTGCAGCCTTCTCCCGCGATTTAAAGAAAAAAGCAAGGCGCCGTAAATGGGATCTATCCGAGCTTCAAAAGCTAATTGACCTGGTGCTACAGAATACACCCGAGTCAATGGACATATTAAAACGACGTCATAATATGCACCGGCTAAGCGGCAACTGGGCAGGGCGAAACGAATGTCACGTAGCAAACTCTGGCGACTGGCTTGTCATATGGTCATCAAACGAAGAGGTAGCTTTCTTTGAACGCACCGGCAGCCATGATGAGCTGTTCCGATAGCTCCCTTAATATCGACACCACCAAAGCTATCCGGATTTCAAGCAAATGACATCCTATTTGTTCAACATTGTTGGAGATTTAGCTGCGCAATGATGATTGCCTCCCATCCTAGGCTGGAATATCGTCTCCAAACCAGGCCCTGGCAGCGGTTTGCTCTGCAAAAGGTTGCGCAATGTGCTCGCCGGTAAATCCTGCGTGTGGCCATACGCTACCAGACTCTTCCTTTTCATCGACAGGTTCCTTAAAGCGATGGCCCAACACTGTCGATGAGCGGAATGCGGCAAACTGCGCCCCCGCGTTCTCTATCGAGGTGCGTCGATCCTAGGTACGAGGGGTTCGCCCAGATCGAGACGACCTATTAAGGCATCTCTGTCCCTGTCGTCTCGATGAACACCTTCGACCTGACTCATGCCTTACGCGATGTTCGGACAAACTCGGTTATAGCGATTTGTCTTCTCATTAAAAGAGACTGCAAGATGTTTACCGCCATGGCCTGCCTATGCGTTTTGCTGGGCGGGCCTTCTTATGCCGCAGGCGCGGAGAGCCTCATCATCGAGGGCGCGACGTACTACGAGCCGGGCGTGTCGGGCCCCGCTGGGTCTGGACCGATGCCGACCACCTGGAGCTCAACGGCTACGCGGGCGAGGCCATCGGCGCCGAAGGCGACCTGGTGCTGACGCTTGCCGGGCAGAACTCCGTGACGGAGTCGCATGCGCCCGATGCGGACATCACGCTGTGCGGCATGGAGGTGTGGGGCAACCTGACGCTTCGCGGCTCCGGGACCCTGACGGCGACGGGCTCGCAGTGCGGTATCCACGTGTCACAGGCGCTCGTGGTGGACGGCTGCACCGTCGATGCGCGGGCGGACGGGGCCGATATTACGGACGAGGCGGTTGCTGGCTTGATCGCAGGCGACATGGCCGTGCGCGGCGGCGGGCGCGTCGTTGCCGCGGGCGCCGGGTCCGGAGCGGGCGTGCGCGCTTACGGTGTGTATCTGCAGGACGCTGGCATTGGTGCTGGCGTGGCTGCCTGTCGGCTTTCCGTCGATGCCTCGTGGCTTGATGCGGCCGGTGCCGATGGCGGTGTCGCGTGCACGGGCGGCTCGCTTGTGTCCGCACGGTTTGTGACGCCTGCTGGCGGGACCTTTGGTGCTAGCGGCGTGGTGGATGCCTCCGGTGCGGTGGCACCGCATGTGGTGATTGAGCCCGATGTGACCACGCCGCCGGCGGGGGAGACCGATGGGGGCGTGGTACCGGGTGATAACACGGACAAGTCTCCCGCCGATGTTAACCCCGCTGCCGGAGAGCCCACCACGGGACCCACGGCAAATCCCGCGCTGAAACCCGCGACCACGACAGCCAAAACAACAACGACAATAACCAAGACCACGGTCGCCAAAGTCCCCAAGCCCAAGGCTGCCACCGCGACAACTACGACACTCCCCAAGACCGGCGACACCAATTGGATCGCCGCGTCCTTAACGCTTTTAATTCTGGGAACAGCGCTCCTGGCTGCCGTATATCGCTGCTAAGTCCCCGTTTAAGCAAGACCGGGGGAGGGATGAATGCAGCTATTGCAAAAGTCTTTAGCCTTCTACTAAATAAATTCCTAGAGATTGGTGCCGTATCAGCTATCGCTGCGACGACACTATTTTGTTCAGCTCGACCGCCTCTCGATCTATTACCGATGTTGAGCCTTACACCCCATCCGCCAGAGCGATAAGATAATTGCAATCCAAATGCTGCCGTTTATAAAGCTTCTTGTTCCACTAAAGGATTGATATATGTCTAGTGAAGCCAAAGTTGAGGTTGAAGATGTAGCCTCGTATATCAAATACATCAACGGACTTTCACCAACAATAAATGGTGACGCCAAGACATATGAATCTACATTTGTTTTCCGAGGACAAGGATCGACTAAGTTTGATCTTGTTCCGTCAATCGGAAGAGACAGCTATTGGCGTAAACCGGGATCGAACACCATTTCCCCTATCACAGGCAGCCTTACGCACGAGGCGGATATTATTGAAACTGCCTGCCGCATATTGCCAAATGTCTTCAAGCGAGATTTGCTTCCGATTGATCTTTTAGCCTGCCTCCAGCACTACGGAGTCCCCACCAGACTATTAGATGTCACTTCAAACGCACTTGCCGCCCTCTATTTCGCCTGTGGCAATCTGACTGACGAGGGCGAAGTATTCATCTTTAGGCGACCAGGAGGAGATAGGCGGGAATATCCCATCTGCCAGGCAATCGCAGACTCGTGGCATCTATTTATGAACTCAAAGCTTCTGTCCCGCTTTGCCTCACTTGCAATATCAAGACCATACTTTGACTATCAACGTGATCTAGTGCTTTCAATTTACCCTGAGCCAACTGATCAGGCAAAATGGTTTAAGAAGTGCTGCGAAGATACATTATTTGTCTACGGAACTAGATATCTTGATAGACAAGCCGCTCAGTCCGGCCAATATATTCTTTTCCCAAATGACATTCGTGGTAAGGATTCTTCTTTGTCGTTTGATGACTTAATAAGTCCACTGCCCAAAGACAGTCCCTTAATAGCCGGTCGTTGCATAGTGCCATCTGATAGGAAGGCATCAATATTAGACGAGTTGAGCAAACTAGGCATTACCGAAGCTTCGCTCTTTCCCGACAGCATTGAGAAGAGATGTGCCGGCATAGTGAGTGAGATTAAAAGACACCGTCACTGAAGGATTGCTCTTAAAAGCAGTGTAGAGAAGCATGCATCAATAATTATGTTATATGTAATAAAAAGGTCAACTGTTTAAACTCTCGATTTAAAACCGATATTTGTTCAAAGCTAACAAATATCGGTTATAAAACTATATAATTGTTCTTGTTATTTAAGGTTGTCTGTGAAAAATCGACTTTTGCGAGAAGGATTCTAAAGATGATCCTCAATTTTTCATTTAAGAACTTTCAGAGCTTTCGAGATACTCAGCAGTTCTCGTTTGAACCGATTTCGAGCAAAAAAGAACTTGGGCCCGTACGAGTGGCTGCGGTTTACGGTGCAAACGCGTCAGGCAAATCAAATTTCCTAAACGCTCTTAACTTTGTCTCTTACTTTGTTCGTACTGGTTACGCGGCAGGCGATGCGAAGTCTCAGATACCCATCGTCCCCTTTTTACTTGACTCGGAATCGCGAACAAATGACACAGAATTTTCGATAGATTTTATCGCCAGCAACTTGAAGTATGAGTTTTCATTTGGCGTAAACAAAAATGAGGTTACTTATGAGAACCTCACCGTATACCGATCAAAACAGCCGTCTCTTCTCTATGACCGCTCTTCGATAAACGGGGAACAGTCAATTAAATTTGGTAGCACGTTTACAGGCGCCAAAAAACAACTTTGGGATATCACGCGCAATAATTCTTTGTTCTTATCTGCCGCCGCGGCGGCTGGTAGTGATGTAATTCAACCCGCATTCGCAGCTCTTGCCAATGACATCAATCTCTATGATGCAACGCATTATCTTGCAGAGCTCGCCACCATAAAAAAGCTGTTTATCAACGATGACGCACGGGCTCAGATGCTATCTCAGCTCATTAAATATGCTGACATTGGAATTGACGGCATGGATGTCCGCCAATCGGAAGGCGTCATGGGTTTAAAAGACTCATTCATTGGACTCGATGAGATTCCGGAAGAGGCACGTAATAAAATTGCAGAAGACTTTAAATGGTCGTTCGCTTATGACCTGTTCTTCCACCACAAAGGCTCGGGAGATGGCTTTTGGCTGGACTCCGCCCATGAATCGGAGGGTACAAAAGCTGCGCTAGCGTTTTTCTCGGTAGCCTTACGTTCTTTAAGCAGTGGGGCCACAACGGTAATTGACGAGCTTGATTCAAGCCTTCATCCCACGCTGTTGCGCGACTTTGTCTCACTGTTTGCCGATCCCAGCACTAATCCAAGGGGTGCGCAGCTGATCTTCTCAACTCATGATGTCACCTTGATGACGCGCACGAGTCCCATGGAAGAGGTGCTTGAACGAGATCAGGTTTGGTTTGTAGAAAAGGACTCTGAAGGTGCTTCGCAATTGATTGCTGCTATGGAATATTCCCCTCGCGCAAATGAGAATCTGGGGCGCAATTATATGAACGGAGTCTACGTGCCGCTGCCCAACCCAAGTTTTCATCAACTTGTAGCCCAACTCATGAAGGAAGGCGCTGACATAGATGGCTAAAACAGAAAGGAGGGGGCTTGCTCGCGGCCGCAAAAAGCAGACAAGAGCCAAGCGAAAGCGCCACCTAATTGTGTCCAATGGAAAGGTGACCGAAACCGAATACTTTAACTTCCTTATTACTGAAATGGACGTTCGCGGAAGCGTGCTGTATCGGCATATTGACGGAGACCCTTTGAAGGTGGCCAAGCAGCTTTCGCGAGAGCTCGATTCAGATAAAAAGGCCGTTAAAGCGGGCGAAATCGAAGCATTGAGTTCCGCATGGATCGTTGTTGATTCAGATGAGTTCAGAAACCTAGCCGCAGCAGAACGAGAAGCAAAGACAAAAGGAGTTAGGCTCGCGATCTCCAATCCATGCTTTGAAGTATGGCTTATCGATCATGTCTCACCATGCCCGGAAACTTTTGCATCGACGCCACAGTGTGAGAAAAGAGCGCGCGACCTTGGCGTTCTAAAATCTACTGACCCCAACAGGTCCTCCGCGTCAAAGTTCAAGTCGGTAAATCTCGAAATAATTGACGGCAACAAGGCCCGGGCTTTGACCAATGCCGCAAAGCACAATACGGATGATAAACGTCGCGCAAGAGAAATGAACGCGGACAACGTTGCCGCCTATCAAGTATGGACAGACTTGCCTGATCTTGTAGATGGCGTATTTGGGTCGGGTAACAGTGTGATTCATCCCGCGATAGGGGCAGGCTTTTAACTCAAAAGTTGTAAACGAGGTAGCAATGCTTTGGAGCTATGTTCAGCTAGATGACGGCACTCAGTTTGCCTACCTGTCTCTTATACACATCTCCGAGCCCACGAGACTCCTGAGCATC
>USOF01000081.1 GCA_900556285.1 uncultured Collinsella sp.
TCGGCAGCGTCAGATGTGTATAAGAGACAGGCGTGAGCTCGCGCGCGGCCGCGCATCAGTATAGCCGCAAGTTAGTCATTTTGGGATGACTGGTTTAGGTAGGCGATATACTGCTGGGCAGACGAAAGGAGCGCCGACGATGCTTAATGGGTGCGCATATATATTGACGGTCGACGTTGGCAACACGTTCATTCGCTTTGGCCTGTTTGCCGAGGATTCGGCCGCGGCGCAGGAGCGCCCGCTCGCGACGTGCGAGATCACGACGCCGGCCCGTATTACGGCCGACGAAGCGCGCATGCGACTTGCGCAGGTCATGGGCGCGCTTGCCGCCGATGCGGGTGTGCCCGGGGTGCTCGTGCCCGCCGCGGCCGTGCTGAGCTGTGTGGTCCCGGCGCTTGAGCGCCCGTGGAAGGCAGCGCTTTCCCGTACCTGCACGGGGCGCGTACTCACCGTGGGGCCGGGCCTCAAGACCGGCATACCCGTGCACTACGATGACCCGGCCGAGATCGGTCCCGACCGCATCGCCGACGCCGTGGCTGCCCGCGCCGTCTACGGCTCGCCGTGCATTGTGATCGACCTGGGCACCACGACCAATATCGAGGTCATCGATGCGCACGGCACCTTTGTCGGCGGCGTTATCGCGCCGGGGCTGGCGCTCGGCGCCCGTTCGCTCTCGGCCGCTGCGGCGCGCCTGCCTCAGGTTGAGCCCTCGGCGCCGACGCACGTCATCGGCCGCAACACACGTGAGGCCATGCGCTCGGGCGTGGTTCTGGGCGAGGTGGCCCGCATCGATGGCATGCTCGATATGGTGCTCGCCGAGATGCGCGCGACCAAGGCCGCGGGGGAGGGCAGCGTGCCCATCGTCATTACCGGCGACGATGCCGAGGCACTTGCGGCCCTTGTCGGTCATAGCCTGACGGTCGATGACGCACTGACGCTTCGCGGTCTGGCCGAGCTCTACCACATCAATCAAAAGCCCCGTCGCGCGTAGCGATGGGCGGTGGGACAAAAACGTCTCCACCTTCCACCTGCTACAATGGGTCAAACTGTTGCGATTACGGAGGTGTCTGCCATGTCGGACGATCTTCATCAAACTGCGTCGGGCAAGCGCCGCGACGTTATTAGCTGGGATGAGTTCTTTATGAGCGTGGCAATCGCCGCGCAGCGCCGCAGTAAGGACCCCAACACGCAGGTGGGCGCGTGCATCGCCAACACCAACCACCGCATCCTTTCGGTGGGCTACAACGGTACGCCCTCGGCGCTCAACGACGACTTTTTCCCGTGGGGCACGAGCGACGACCCGTTGCAGGATAAGCACAACTACGTGGTGCATGCCGAGGCTAACGCCGTGCTCAACTACCGCGGCTCGCTCAAAGACCTTGAGGGCTCCACGGTCTACGTCACGCTGTTCCCGTGCCACGACTGCGCCAAGATCCTGGCGCAGGTGGGTGTGGGCGAGGTCGTCTACCTGGACAATAAGTATGCCGACACCGATGACGGCCGTATCAGCCGCCGCATTCTCGACTCCTGTGGCATCAGCTACCGCCAGGTTATCGTCGATGTCCAGATTGGTACCGGGGGACAGACTCGGCAGTAATATGCGTTGTCGCTATCTGACGATGAACACAGCTCAAAGAGCCCCGTTCCAAATTGGCTACTCGTGAAGGTCGCGTCTGCGCGCATGGACGGCTCTTGAGCGGGTACATGGCTGTAGTAACATAGCTTCTGTCCGCGGGCGTGCCCGCGTTATTGTGAGAAAGGAGCCCCTGTGGCTGTTAACGAAGAGCTGCTTAAGAAGGTTCTTGAAGAGATCCGCCCCAACCTGCAGGCCGACGGCGGCGATATGGAGTATGTGGGCGTCGACGACGAGGGTGTCGTCAAGCTGGAACTGCAGGGCGCCTGCGCCGGCTGCCCTATGAGTGCACTGACTCTGTCCATGGGTATCGAGCGCATCCTGAAGGAGCACGTGCCCGGCGTTACCCGCGTCGAGCAGGTCAATGCTTCCGGCGAGACCGACGATCTGTACGACGAGTACGCGCCGTTCTAAGCTGCGAAAGCTGCGGACGACATGCTCCGCATAGACGTTACGCCCAGATATGCGGCTGCGAGCACAAGGCCCGCGGCCGCATTTGTATGTAGGGAGCAGGGAGATCGATATGCTCAACGACCTCTACCATATGCTTGACCCCGTCGCGATCTCGGCGGGCCCCATCACGATTTACTGGTACGGTCTGGCCTATGTGGTCGGCGCCCTGCTTACGGCAGTCGTCATGTATCGCACGCAGCGCCGCTGGGGCTTCAACATCACGATCGATGACCTGACGAGCGTCGTGGTCGGCGCGGTCTTTGGCCTTATAATCGGCGCGCGCCTGTTCTACGTCGTCTTTTACGGTGATGGCTACTATTGGGCCCACCCGCTCGAGATCTTTGCCACCAATGAGGGCGGCATGAGCTTCCACGGTGGCCTGGTCGGCGGTATCTTGGGCGGCATCATCGTGTGCCGCATGTATAAGCTCGACGCCTGGACCATCGCCGACCTTGCCGTTATCGGTGCTCCGCTGGCATTGTGCTTGGGACGTTGCGCCAACTTCGTGAACGGTGAGCTATGGGGTAAGCCGACCGATCTGCCCTGGGGTGTGGTCTTTGGCGGCACCGCGGGCGATATGCCGCGCCATCCCTCCCAGCTCTACGAGGCGTTTCTTGAGGGCATCGTGCTCTTTTGCATCCTGCAGGCGCTCAGTCGCAAAAAACCGCTGCTGCCCCAGGGTACGTTTATGGGCGTCTTTGTGATGGGCTACGGCATCGTTCGCTTTTTGATTGAGTTTGTGCGCGTGCCCGATGCGCAGCTGGGCTATCTGCTGGGCGGCGTCATCACCATGGGTCAGCTGCTGAGCCTGCCGCTCGTAATCGCGGGCCTGGCGCTCATCGTCTTCGCCCGACGCCGCAACCAGCCCCAGCGCGTCTATCTGGAGGCCTAACCACCAAAACCGCCACAAAGGGGACAGGCACCTTTGTGGCGGTTCGCTGGGCAACGATGACAGAACCGTAACGTTTTCCCAGATAAAACCTGCCAAAATAAACCTGTCCCTTTTTGGCAGGTTTCTAGAAAGGCTTTTTGGACTGTGAAGGATTCCGACCTCTCCACAACAGCTGCGCGCGACGCCGCTCGCATTGTTTGGTTTAAGCGCTATCCCGCCAAGCAGACGCTCATCGCCTTTTTGCTCGCCCTGCTGGCGACCACGGCGTTTTCCATCGATCCCGCCCCGGTGTCGAGCAATGCTGTCCTGGCAATCGATCCAAAGGCCTCGGGCATGCTTTACGTGTGCTACGAGGTGCTCCTGTCGTTTGCCGGTCACACCGACGCGGTCATGCTACTCGCGCTGGCCTGCCTACTCACGTTGCCCTTTCGCTACGTGTTCTTTGGCCGCGGCGACGCTTGGCGCCCATCGGTGATTCTGCCGTCGCTGCTCTTTGCCATCTGCATGGTGTTCGGCCGCAGCTACGATCTTATCGATTCCGCCGAGCTTGTCCTTGGCGACAAGGCGCGCGTCATCTGCGCCTGGATTGGCGGCGCGGGCTGGATGCTCTTGGCGGTCGTCGCCTTCTACCTTGCCTTTGAGTGTCTGGATTGGCTGAGCACGCGCCGTATTCCGTTTTCGGAGGCGCGCTTTGGCCGCGTATGGCGCGTGGCCCACGCCGTGCTCTCAAGGCATCCCTTCGCCGGGCCCTTTCTGGTGCTCATGATTGCCTGGGCGCCCACGCTCATTGCCTCGCTGCCCGGCCTTTTTATGGGAGACACGGGCGCGCAGATTCGCCAGTGGTTTAACTATCCCAACGGTACGAGCGACTACCTGCGCCTGCTCAACCCCAATGTCCTGCTCAACGGGCATCATCCGGTCGTGCACACGGCTATCATCGGCTCGTGCGTGCAGCTGGGGCTTTCGGTCTTTAACAGCGCCAATGCGGGGCTTGCCATCTACACCCGTGCCCAATTTGTCATCACAGCCGCCTGCATGGCCTACTCCATCTCGTCGCTACGAAAGTTTGGCGTCAGCATGCCCGTTCGTGGCGTGGTGCTGCTGTTCTTTGTGCTTATGCCGATGTTCTCTAACTACGCGGCGCTGCTTACCAAAGACGTGCTCTTTGCCGATGCATTTTTGGTTTTGCTCGTGCAGACCGTCAAGCTCGTTGCCTGCGGCCTGCCCCGTCGTGATGCGAACGCCGAGCGCGTGGGCGAGCCCAGGCCCGTTCTTTTTGCGCGCCACGACTGGTTACTGCTCGTTCTGGGTGCTCTGGGTTCCACGTTTTTGCGTAACGGCGGCTTGGTGTTTCCGCTGGCGGCGTGTGTGATCGCGGCGGCATTTTGCGCCTGGGATGCGCATGCGGCTCACCGTGCAGCTAAGCAGGATAGTGCTGCGCCCGCGCTTCGCGTGCCGCGCTTACGCTGGGTTGGCATCCTTGCGGTGCTGGCACTTTGCCTTGTCTCTAATATGTACTTCACCAAGGTCTTTATGCCGGCGCACGATATCACGCCCGGCTCCAAGCGCGAGGTGCTTTCGATTCCGTTCCAGCAGACGGCGCGTTTTGTGCAAAAGCACGACGGTCTTAACTCGGGCGTGAATCCTACGGTTAAGGAGGACGGCACGATCGTAGAGGCGCCCTGCGACGGCCTGGTGACCGACGAGGAGCGTGCCGTGATCGACCGTGTGCTCAAGTACGAGAATCTGGGCCGCCGTTACAACCCGGATAAGTCGGACGCCGTCAAAAATTGCTTTAACGAGTACGCCTCGCAGGAGGACATCAAGGCCTATTTTGAGGTGTGGGCGCAGATGTTCAAAAAGGACCCCGGGTGCTATATCTCGGCGCTCATCAATAACTACTATGGGTATTTTTATCCGAGCGCTAGCGACGCATGGGTCTACAGCACGGCGCGCAGTGCCGAGATCATGGCGAAGCCCGATAACCTCAAGTACTTTGACTTCCATCCGGTCGATAGCAAGGTCGTGCGCTGGTGCGACCACCTGATTAACCTGTATCGCGTGGCGGTGCAGCGCGTCCCGTTTATCTCGCTCACCATGAGCTCGGCCACCTACGTGTGGATCATGATCGTCGTGGTGGTCTACCTGTTGCGCCGCCATTCGTGGCGCGCGTTGGCCATCTGGATACCGCTACTGGGTGTGCTCGCCGTGTGCCTGATCGGCCCCTGCAACGGTTCGACCTACATGCGCTACCTGTATCCGGTCATCGCCTGCATGCCTTTTGCCATCGGTGCCACGATCACCCGCAGCGACCTCCTCTGGTCCTAACTTGGTGCATTGGGGTCAGCTTAATCTGCACCACATTGGCGCAAACAAGCCTGATCTCCTTGCACCAAGGGGCTGCATCATCACGACGCCTTCATTTTGGGGTTTATCTCGCAGGCCAGTAGGTATATCATAACGACGTTTGTTTATATTGCCCGAGCATCTGCGCTGGGCTTTAGGTCGAAACCGATAGGAGACACGTATGTCCGGACACTCTAAGTGGGCCACAACCAAGCATCGTAAGGGCGCGCAGGACGCCAAGCGTTCCGCCCTCTTCTCCAAGCTGAGCCGCAACATCACCGTTGCTGCCCGTCTCGGCGGCGACCCGCTGCCCGAGAACAACGCCAGCCTCGCTGCTGCCGTTGCCAAGGCCAAGGCTCAGTCCATGCCTAAGGACAAGATCAAGTCCGCTATCGACAAGGCATTTGGTTCGGGTGCCGACGCCGCCGTCTACGAGAACATCGTGTACGAGGGCTACGGTCCCGCCGGTGTCGCCGTCTACGTCGACTGCCTGACCGATAACCGCAACCGTACCGCCGCCGACGTCCGTTCCGCCTTCTCCCACGCTGGCGGCAACCTGGGCACCTCTGGCTCTGTCGCCTTCCAGTTTGAGCGCAAGGGCCAGATCGTCGTTGCCAAGGAGGTCCTGGACGAGAACGCCAAGAAGGAGACCATGATCGCCAACGGTGCTGCCGGTGACGAGGATGAGTTTATGATGGCGATCGCCGAGGCCGGTGGCGAGGACTACGAGGACGCCGGCGAGGAGTGGATCGTCTGGACCGCTGCCAACGACGTCATGGCTGTTTCCAAGGCACTCGAGGAGCAGGGCATCCAGGCTGTCTCTTATACACATCTGACGCTGCCGACG
>USOF01000082.1 GCA_900556285.1 uncultured Collinsella sp.
TCTTCATCACCACGAACTTCCAGCTTATCGCCCTGGTGTTTGTCGCGATCATCATCTTGCTGGACGCCATCATCTACCTGCCGTTCTTGAAGGCGTACGATAAGCTGCTCTGCGACCAGGAGGCCGAGCGCGCCGCCGAGCTGGGTCTTGAGTCCGATAGTGTCGCTGCCGTCGCCGCCAACGCCTCTGCGCCCGCTGCCGAGCAGGCCACCGCTTCCGTCGAGCCGACCGTTGCCGCCGCCGAGCCGACCGCCGCTGCCGCCGACAGCAAGCCTGTCGCCGATCAGCCCGAACCCGCTGCCGATGCATCCTCCAAGAAGGATGTCGATGGCCTGAAGGTCCTCGTCCTGTGCGCCGGCGCCGGTACCTCTGCCATGCTCGCCAACGCCATCAAGGAAGGTGCCGCACAGACCGGAGAGAATATCGCTTCCTCCGCAGGCGCCTATGGCCAGCACACTGCCATCATGGATCAGTACGACGTTATCGTGCTTGCCCCGCAGGTCCGTAGCTACTACAACGACATGAAGGCCGACACCGATCGCCTGGGCATTAAGCTGCTCGCTCCGCGCGGTAAGGAATATATCGACCTTACTCGCGACCCCGCTGGCGCCATCAAGTGGCTCCGCGAGAACCTCGACTAGTTCCTCCCTCTGTTGGTGCCCGGATCCCCAGTTCGGGCACCTCTCCCTATTCGTATCCCACAGAAAGGATGACTCATGACCAACCCCATGCAGTTCCCCGACGGCTTCGTGTTTGGCGGCGCCACCGCTGCTTACCAGGTTGAAGGCGAGACCCGTACGCACGGCAAGGGCAAAGTGCCCTGGGACGATTTCCTGGCAGCCCAGGGTCGCTTCTCCCCCGATCCCGCAAGCGACTTCTACAACAAATATCCGGTCGATATCGACCTGTGCCAGCGCTTCGGCATCAACGGTATCCGCGTCTCCATCGCTTGGAGCCGCATCTTCCCCAACGGCACTGGCGAGATCAACCCCGAGGGTGTCGCCTTCTATCATGAGCTTTTCGCCACCTGCAACAAAGCCGGCGTTATCCCCTATGTCACGCTCGATCACTTCGATACGCCCGAGGCCTTTTACCAGAACGGCGGCGAGGGTTTCCTGACGCGCACGACGATTGACGCCTTTGTCGAGTACGCCAAGTTCTGCTTTGCCGAGTTCACCGAGGTCAAGCACTGGTTCACGTTTAACGAGATTCCCGCAACCGCCGAGGGCAGCTTTATCGTCGGCAACTGGCCGCACGGCGAGAAGTACCGCCTGGACAAGGCCTTCCAGCTCATGCACAACATGATGGTGGCCCACGCCAAGGCTGTCGTCGCCTTTCATGAGGGCGGCTTTGAGGGCGAGATCGGCATTGTCCAGAACCTGGAGCCCAAGTATCCCCTCGACCCCAACAACGCCGCCGACTGCGAGGCAGCTCGCATGGCCGACGTCATCAACAACCGCTGGGTACTCGACGCCACCTTCCGCGGCCACTATGCAGCCGACACCATGGAGGCTGCGACCAAGCTGGCCCATATCGCCGGCGGCGAGCTCGACGTTCGCGACGAGGACATCGCCGCGTTGACTGCCGCGCTCCCCTACAACGATTGCCTGGGCGTCAACACCTACAAGTGCCAGTTTCTGCGTGCCGCCGAGGGCGAAAACGACATCAACCACAATGGCACCGGCGACAAGGGCTCCTCGCGCTGGTTCCTCAAGGGCGTGGGCGAGGCATGCGTGCGCGAAGGCGTTCCCACGACCGATTGGGACTGGATCATCTATCCCGAGGGCCTGTACGACCTGTTGCTCCGCATTAAGAACGATTACCCCAACTACAAGAAGATCTACATCACCGAGAACGGCATGGGCTATAAGGACGACTTCGAGGACGGCTTTATCGATGACGCCCCTCGCATCGACTATATGCGTCAGCATCTCGCATGGATCCTCAAGGCGATTGACGGCGGCGTAAACGTCGACGGCTACTTTGTGTGGTCGCTGCAGGATCAGTTCTCCTGGACCAACGGCTACAACAAGCGCTACGGCCTGTTCTACATCGACTTTGAGACCCAGAAACGTTATCCCAAGGCAAGCGCATACTGGTACAAGAACGTCGCGGAGACCGGCCTGCTCATGGCCTAGTTTCCGCTGCATACCCCCCTGTCGGCCGCATACGAATCCCTCCACGGGTTCGCATGCGGCCTTTTTGTTTTGGTTCGGCCCGTGCAGGCCGTTTGTCTCGATCTGTAACATCTAGTCGAGTATTTCGGCCCTAGCTGTTACAGATCAAGACAAACAGAACGCCCGAGCAGAAATATCTCAATCTGTAACACGTAGCCCACTTTCGACCGTCTAACTGTTACAGATCGAGACAAACGCCACAGGTCAATCCCTTTAATCTCAATCTGTAACATCTAGTCGAGTTTTTTGATCCCAACTGTTACAGATTGAGACGATTCGACGGTATCGTCCGCATGGACACACCGTGGTACAATTGTGTCCCAACGCAAAGGAGGTACCCATGTCAGTTTGTGTGCCCGTCCGAGACATGAAGGACACTGCTGCATTCACTACGCTTGTTGAGTCTGAGCGCGACGTCACCGTAACTAAGAACGGCTACGAGGCCATGCACTGCATCAGCAGCGACCAGTATCGCCTCATGCAAGAAGAAATCGCCAAGGCAAAACTGCTGTCTCGTATGATGTTGGCAGAAGACGAAATATCGCAAGGCGACTACAGCGATTACGAATCCTTCGCGGCTTCGATACGAGACAAATATGACCTATAACGTCGTAATCCTCAAAAGCGCGCGATATGAGTACGAGAGTATTGTCGGATACCTTGCTCAAATCCTCAAGAATCCGCGTGCAGCAGGCAATTTTGTCGCTGAGTTTGAATATCAGCTTGATCTGCTTCGCGAGCAGCCGCTCCTACGCCTCCTCTCGCACATGCAAGAGCTGGCGGCACGTAATTACCGATCGTTTCCCGTCAACAACTACGTGTGCCTTTACAAGTTTGAGCACGAAACAATCTATATCGCCCACATCTTTCATCAGTCACAGGACTACGCCCGCCTGGTCTAGCCCACAAGCTGAATACTTGGCCCGAGCGCATTTGCGTGTCATATCGCGTCACGTTGACGCGTAAAATGACGCGCAAGTTTTTACGCGTCATCAAATTTGACGCACAAATGGTGTTTTTACTTATACGTGTCATTCTGCACGTCATATTGAAACGATAATCCCCGCGCCGGCAGGGGGCAGAAGTATCGCCTGCTGCGCCAGCTAGCAGATGACCTGCGTGTGCTCCTCGATGGCGGCACGATCCTCGGCCGTGGGCCCCACAAAGGCGGCGGTGCGGCGGCGGTACATGCCGCCCACCAGGCACAGGTCGCAGTCTTCGCGCACCTCGAGCAGGTTAATAACCGAAAGCGAATTGGTCACATAGATGGAAGGCAGTTTGTCGGTGACTCGGAGAGCGCCAATGCGATCTCACGACGGTTGCGCTCATTGTCTCAATTAGATACCCAACGAAATACGGCCCCGCAGCTCAATAAGCTGCGGGGCCGTACTATGCACCGACGAATCAACGACGGAGTGAATCCACTATTTGGCCAGCTCCTGAACGATCCAGTCAATTGCACCTTCGGGATCGTTGGTAAGGTCGATATACTCCTTGCCCCTTGTGGTGAGCAGTTTAATTCCAAGGCGATCGGTATCGGCCTTCATAGCGTCATAGTACATGCGTGCCTGGGGCGCCAGAACAATCACGTTGTACTGATCCATCGTCTCATAGTGGCTTCCGTACGCACCGGACTGAGAAACCAGATCGATACCCTTAGCAGCGGCACCTTCGCGAAGAGCATTTGCCAAGAGAGTCGAAGTGCCGGCACCCTGGCAAAGCACAAGCACGCGGATCTGCTCCGCCTTGTCCTTTACCGCCTCGAGAGCTTTTGCGACATTTTCCTGCGCGGCAATAGCATCTGCATCCGAGTTTCCTGCAGTCTCCTTTGCAGACTCTTCCAAACAAAGCTGATGGTCATACGCCTTGCAGAACGGATAGTAAATCACAAAGTCAACGACCAACAGCACTGCCATCAATACGAGAGAACGCAGGTCGAGACCCGTGGTGAGGAATGCACCGATTGGGCCGGGAAGCGCCCACGGCATGGTATACATGGGGGCGTTCATTCCAATGACGTCAATGGAAAATTTACCGATAATGGCGTTGACCATAGGAGCCACTAGGAAGGGCACGAACATATAGGGATTGAGAACAATCGGCATACCGAAGATAACGGGCTCGTTAACTCCAAAAATCACCGGGATAATCGATGCCTTGCCCATGGCTTTAAGCTGCTTGGAGCGCATAAACATGATCAGGATAATAGGAACGATGAACGTGCAGCCAGAACCGCCCAGACCGCCGATGAAGCTTGTAAAGTCCTGCGTGAGAGCAATTGACGGGTGTCCACCTGCTTGGAAAACCTCAAGATTGGTAACGGTATTGCCGTAGAGCGCAGCATTGATCGGACTCATGACAACCGAAGCACCGTGGATACCCATAAATTGGAAAAGTGCGACGGCGCCTTCGATAAGCGCCATGCCAGGATAGGTGTCGACCGCGGAGAACAGCGGCGAGATGAGAGCGGATACCAAATTGGCGAACGGCACAGCAAGCAGCTTACGGCTCGCAAGATCGATAAAAGCGCACGCAAGGATCGAAAACCCAAATGCAAAGATATCGCGAAAACTCTGCGCAATAGAGCCAGGGACCTCTTTGGGAAGCTTGATCGTCACATTATGGCTAATGCACACCTTATAGATATTAACGGTCAAGAATGCGGCTACGAACGCAGCGAGAAAACCCTTGGTTCCCATATAGCCGGTTTCAAAAACAGATGTATCTGCTCCGCCAATCGAGACAACATCGTTCGTCACCGATAGCAAGAGCATGCCGCACATGGCACAAACCATGCACGAGGTGGGGTTGAGAGATTTACCCGAAGGCATGCGACGGTTCATCGACATGGCAAGTGAGCTCGCCGTGGTGCCGGCCACCATAACGCCAAGAAGTCCCATGGTATATGCATAGATTTTATTGAAGAAATCCAGCACCTCAGACGGAAGCGTGATGCCTACATAGGCAGGGAGCGTCGAAAGAAGAAGGAACAGGCTCGAGAACAGCACAATTGGCATATTCGAGAGAAAGCCATCCTTAATCGCCACCAGATAAATGTTCCTCGAGATTTTGTCGAAGAGGGGCTGGTGTTTTTCAAGGAATTTGACGATAGCGTCCATAACACATCCTTTCATGATTCCCGGGCACACAACGATTTATCCGGACTCAACCGTCGTCGTCCCCGTTTGTATCCACTTATGTAAGTGAATACGTTCTTGTGCGAAATGTAATATCATTTGCGCGATTTGTCATAACCAATTCTTTTTCCGCTTTGTCGATATGTCAAGAATTCAAATACTTATTCGGTGAACGGTAGTTGATTAATTTAAGGTTTTCCCAGCTAAAGGCTATTTTTTCCGAGCAATACAATAAGCTTGCAACCGTTCACCGATTGGATATAACATATTGAATATATTGTTGTAACAATATTAGAGACAATGTCACAAGCCTGTCGTTCTAGTCAAAGGAAGTAACAATGCCCAAACGATTACTGAACATGTCCGCATCCGATTTTGCCGCCACGTCACCCATGGATCTAAAGCAGGCAATTCTGGCTTCCGAGGGACGTACCATCATGGCGGAAAACGTACCCTCTTCCCAATTTCTCGGCGGCGTTACTAATGCAGAAATCGAACGTGCCGCAGGTGCCGACCTGCTTCTGTTTAACGCGCTCGATGTGTTCGATCCAGTTATTGCCGGTATTCCAGATGATCTCAATGAAAACCCGGTCACTTGGGTGAAGCGAGCATGCGGAAGGCCCATTGGCGTCAATCTGGAGCCAGTTGATAACGAGGCAGAGATGTCTGAATCCCGTACGGAAATCCCCATGGGTCGTCGCGTCTCTCCCAAGACCTTAGAAAAGGCAAACGAACTCGGATTTGATTTTATTTGCCTCACAGGCAACCCTGGAACTGGCGTCTCCAACGATGCAATCGCTGTCTCTTATACACATCTCCGAGCCCACGAGACTCCTGAGCATCTCGTA
>USOF01000083.1 GCA_900556285.1 uncultured Collinsella sp.
CGAGATGCTCAGGAGTCTCGTGGGCTCGGAGATGTGTATAAGAGACAGGTGACGGGGTGCTTAGGTCTGTTGCCGTTCTTGATATCGAGGTACTTCCAGATGATGTAGAGTGCGAGCATCTGCTGGCGCTTGTACTCGTGGATACGCTTGACCTGAACATCGATGATGGCGTTGGACGGGATAGTCACGCCTTGCTCGAGCGCCATGAACTGGCGCATGATGGCCTTGGCCTCGGTCTTGGTGGCGGCCAGGCGCTCAAGAACATCCTTGTCGTCGGCGAACTTGGCGAGTTTGCTCAGATCGCCGGTGCTGCGCCAGTCGGTGCCGATCACATCGTCGAGCAGGCTGGCGAGCGCGGGGTTGGCCCCATGGATCCAGCGGCGGAAGGTGATGCCGTTGGTCTTGTTGGAGAACTTCTCGGGATAGATCTCGTAGAACGGATGAAGCTCGGTGTCCTCCAGGATCTTGGTGTGGAGGGCGGCTACGCCATTGATGGAGAAGCCAAAGTGGATGTCCATGTGGGCCATGTGGACGGTGTCGTATTCGTCGATGACGGCGACGCGCGGGTCATCGTGCTTGGCCTTCGCGATCTCATTGAGCTTGACGATAATGTCGGCGATGGCAGGGGAGACCTTCTGCAGGCTGACGAGCGGCCACTTCTCGAGCGCCTCGGCAAGAATCGTGTGGTTAGTGTAGGCGACCATGGAGCGTACGATGGTCACGGCCTCGTCAAACTCGATGCCATGCTCGGTGGTGAGCAAGCGAACGAGCTCGGGGATGACCATGGTGGGGTGCGTGTCGTTAATTTGGACCACGGCGTAGTCGGCCAGATCGTGCAGGTTGCTGCCGCGCTCGATGGCCTCGTCGATCAGGAGCTGGGCGGCGTTGCTCACCATGAAGTATTCCTGGTAGATGCGAAGCAGGCGGCCCTGCTCGTCGGAATCGTCGGGGTAGAGGAACAAGGTGAGGTTCTTGGCGATCTCGGTCTTGTCGAAGTCGATGGAGCTGCCGGGGACCAGGCCGTCGTCGACGCTCGCCAGGTCGAACAGGCGCAGACGGTTCTTGGTAGGCTGGCCGTAACCGGGCACGTCGATGTTGACGAGCTTGGAGGTAACGGCAAAATCGCCGAACTCGACGGTGTAGGAGCGGTCGTCGTCGACTAGGATGTCCTGCTCACCGAGCCACTCGTCGGGGACGGCCTTCTGCTGGTTGTCGACAAAGCGCTGACGGAACAGGCCGTAGTGATAGTTGAGGCCCACGCCATCGCCGGTCAAGCCCAGCGTGGCGATGGAATCCAGGAAGCATGCGGCCAGGCGGCCCAGGCCGCCGTTGCCGAGCGACGGCTCGACCTCGAACTCCTCGATCTTGTTGAGGTCGTGGCCTGCGGCGGTGAGCTGGTCCTTAACCTCGTCGTAGATGCCGAGGTCGATCATGTTGTTGATGAGCAGCTTGCCGATCAAAAATTCGGCGGAAATGTAATAGAGCTTTTTCTTGCCGTTGTTGAGCGGGCAGGCGGCGGAGCGCTCCTGCACGAGTTTGACCAGCAGCTTGTAAATGCGACGGTCGTCGAGCTGCTCGAGCGAGGTGCCAAAAGACTGCTCGGCGAGTTCCATGAGGTTAATTTGGGGCATGTTTCCTCCTGTGGTGAGTTAACTACATGTCAGAAATTCAAAAGAATCCCGCGCGAGGGGATTGGGGTGGCCTCGCGCGGGAAAAGCAAGCGCGTCCGCACGGTGGGGAGGGGTCGGGCGCGGTGGCTCCTATTGAGGAAGCTCGATTTCGGCTTCCGACGGGATGCGGAAGTAGGTCTCGGTCCAGTCGGTGAGTTTGTGCTCGAGCTCGCGGGTGATGGCGCCGTCGAGCATGCGCCAGGTCCAGTTGCCGCCCAGCGTGGCAGGGGTGTTGATGCGCGCCTCGTTGCCCAAGTTGAGCAGGTCCTGCATGGTGTAGATGCACGTGTCGCTCACGCTGGCGGCGATGGTGCGATTGAGTGCATCTGCCATGGGTTCGCCGGCCTGCTGATGGGTGTACAGGGCTGCCTGCTCGCGCTGACGCGGGGTGGCCGTTCCCTCAAACCAACCGCGCGCCGTCTCGTTGTCGTGGGTGCCCACATAGGCGACGGTGTTGGCAATGTAGTTGTGCGGCAGGTAGTACGAGTTGGTGCCCTCAAAGGCAAACTGCAGGATCTTCATGCCGGGGAAGCCCGAGTTGTCGCGCATGTCGATGACGCCGGGGGTGAGGAAGCCCAGGTCCTCGGCGATGATGGGCAGCGTGCCGAGCTTTTCCTCGAGCGTCTTGAAGAACTTGAGGCCGGGACCCTGCGTCCACGAACCGTAGGACGAATCGGGCGAGGAGAACGGCACCTCCCAATAGGCCTCGAAGCCGCGGAAGTGATCCAGGCGGATGACGTCGTACATGTCGAGGGCGGCGCGAATGCGGCCCTCCCACCAGGAGAAGCCGTCGGACTCCATGGCGTCCCAGTCGTAGATGGGGTTGCCCCAGTACTGGCCGGTGGCCGAGAACTGGTCGGGCGGCGTGCCGGCGACGCTCACGGGATTGCCGGCGGCGTCGATCTTAAAGAGCTCAGGCGTCGCCCACATCTCGACGGAGTCACGCGAGACATAGATGGGCAGGTCGCCGATGATGAGAATGTCGCGCTCGTTGGCATAGGCCTTGAGGCGGCTCCATTGGCGGTCGAAGAAATACTGCGTCATCTGGTGGTAGAGCATGCGCGCGGGATGGGCGGCGCAGACCTTGGCAGATGCTTCGCCGCGGGTGCGCAGTTCTGCGGGCCACTCCCAAAACGCCTTGAGTCCGCACTCCTCTTTGACGGTCATGAACTCGCAGTAGGGGATGAGCCAGTCCTCGTTGGCCTGGATAAAGTCATCGAAATCGGCCGGCTTGTCGGCAGCAAAGCGCTCGGCGGCGCGGTCGAGAATCTGACGGCGGCCGCCAAAGATAGCACCGTAGTCAACATTGCTGGGGTCGGATCCCAGGTACACGCCATCGATATCGCGCTGCTCCAGATACCCTGTCTCGATAAGCTCGGCAAAGTCGATAAAGTTGGGGTTGCCTGCGCGGGCCGAGAACGACTGATAGGGCGAATCGCCATAGCTGGTCGTCGTAAGGGGCAGAATCTGCCAGTAATGTTGTTTGCACGAGGCGAGAAAATCGACGAAGTCGTAGGCATTCCAGCCAAAGCCGCCGATTCCGTATGGTCCGGGCAGAGATGAGACGGGCATGAGGACGCCGCTTGCACGCTCCATGAATGCGCTCACCAACCTTCTTGTTGTGGGGTCGGCCTGCCGATGGGTGTGCAGTCCGCCTCCGATGTTCTGATTCGATACGCCTATTGTAAAACATGTTGTTTAAACATGTACAGGCAAGATAAAAAAGTTGGTCGATTTTCGGCGAATGGTTACATGCCATGAAAAAAAGCCCCGACCTCACAACGTGAGATCGGGGCAAGAGCGGTATGTAGGTTTTTGCTACTCGGCGTCGGCGAAGCCGTTGGGGTTGTGGCTCTGCCAGTTCCAGCTATCGCGGCACATGTCCGCGATGTCGTACTGGGCCTTCCAGCCCATCATGCGCTCGGCCTTGGAGGCATCGCACCAGTTGGCAGCGATGTCGCCGGCGCGGCGCTCGCGGATCACATAGGGCAGCTCCTTGCCACAAGCCTTGGAGAAGGCGGCAACGACCTCGAGTACCGAGGTGCCGGTGCCGGTGCCCAGGTTAAAGATCTCGACGCCGGTTTTGCCGTTCATCCAGTTAAGGGCGGCAACGTGACCAGAGGCCAGATCGCACACGTGGATGTAGTCGCGCACGCCGGTGCCGTCGGGGGTGGGGTAGTCGTTGCCAAAGACCTGAACGGCCTCGAGCTTGCCCACGGCGACCTGGGCGACATAAGGCACCAGGTTGTTGGGGATGCCCTTGGGGTCCTCGCCGATCAGGCCCGACGGATGAGCGCCAATGGGGTTGAAGTAACGGAGCAGCACGACGTCCCACTCGGGGTCGGCGGTGTGGACGTCCATAAGGATCTGCTCGATCATCCACTTGGTCCAACCATAGGGGTTGGTCGCGGGCTTCTTAGGATCCTCCTCGGTGACGGGCGGGTTGTCCGGGTCGCCGTAGACGGTCGAGGAGCTCGAGAAGATGATGGACTTGCAGCCATGGTTGCGCATGACGTCGATGAGCACCAGGGTGTTCTCGATGTTGTTGTGATAGTACTCGACGGGCTTGCTCACCGACTCGCCGACGGCCTTAAAGCCGGCAAAGTGGATGACACGGTCGATCTGATGGGTATCGAAGATCTTGTTCATCGCATCGCGGTCGAGCACGTTGGCCTTGTAGAAGGTGAGGTTCTTGGCGGCTTCGTCGCCCACGATGGTCTTGACGCGGTCGACGGCGACGGCGCTGGAGTTGGAGAGATCATCGACGATGACGACCTGGTAGCCACCCTCGAGCAGCTGAACGACGGTGTGCGAGCCGATAAAGCCGGCGCCACCGGTAACGAGGACGCAGGTGTCTTTGGGGTCGAGTGCTTTGGACATGTAGTCTCCTATCGAATCAGGAACACTTCTAGAGGGGAGTATAGCGCAGGCGGGGACGCCCAAATGGTGCACTGTAGGAAAAGCAGAGGATTATGTTAACGTACTCATATAAGAGCTTGCTCAATTGTTACCTCAAATTTGACAATTGCTTACGAGCCGCCGACCTTGTAGTTTCCTGCCGTTCGTGGAAATCGTTGGGACGCGCCATATGTACGCTAATATGTATGAGTTGAGCGACATATAAATAAGCATGTAACGGAGTACATATGTCACCAAACAGCGATTCCATCCTTTCCCAGGAGCTCTCGCGCCGCACTGCCCTTAAGGCCCTGTTCGGCGCCGCTTCTGCGGCAGTTCTTTTTGGCCTGCCCACTCGCGCCCATGCGGCGGAGGCTTCCAAAGAAACCACCGATAAATTGAATGCCGCCCAGGCCCAACTCGACGAGGTTCAGGCCCAGCTCGACAGCATCGCAAATGAGTATGCGGCGCTGGCCAACAAGAATGCCCAGACCCTCAACGACATCGAGAATGTCCAGGGCAAGATTGATGACACGCAGGCCCAGATCGATGAAAAGAAGGCCGAGCTCAAGAAGAAGCGCAACGACCTTTCCAATCGCGTGGCCGCCAGCTACAAGTCCGGCGGTACGAACATCCTGTCGCTGCTGCTGGCCTCTGGCTCGTTTGAGGAACTCGTCGCGAACGCGCATTACGTTGAGAAGATCAACAAGAGCGACCGCGATGCCATCGAGGATATCCAGACGATTCAGGCTGAGCTCGACGCGCAGAAGACCGAGCTCGAAGCACAAAAGGCCAACCTGGAGAAACTCAAGGACCAGCAGACGGCTCAGATGCAGGATATGCAGGCCAAGCAGCAAGAAGTCCAGACCGTGCTGAACGGTCTTTCCAACGACGTCAAGGAGCTCATGGCTCAGCGCGATTCCGAGATTCTCGCTGCCGCCCAGGCCGAGGAGGCCGCTAGGAAGGCCGCTGCTGCCGCGGCCGCCGCGAACAAGAACAATTCCTACTCGGGTGGTTCGAGCTCGGGCGGTGGATCGTATGCGCCCGGAACTCCGCAGCAGAATGCCGGCTCGGGCAAGCAGCAGGCCGTCGTCAACGCGTGCTACTCCACGCCTTCGCCGGGTCAGAACTGGTGCGCGGCGTGGGTTACCAATGTCTTCCGTAACGCCGGCGTTGGCTACTTTGGCGGCAACGCCTGCGACATGTTCAACGCCTGGTGCTATAGCTCCGACCGCTCGGCGCTGCAGGTGGGCATGATCGTGGCCGACTCCTCGCATAGCGGCACGGGTGCTCCGGGCCTTATCTACGGTCATGTGGGTATCTACGTTGGCGGCGGCATCGTTATGAGCAACGAGGGTGCCATTACGTCTAAGTCGCTTGATTCGTTTATTAGCTTCTATGGTACTGGCTCTGGCGTGCGTTGGGGCTGGCTTGGCGGTATTGCGCTGTCGTAGCTGCGGCTTGAAGCTGGTTGGTCCGGGACTGCGGGCGAGGCATAAGGTTGCCTGCTCTACAGTCCTGCGCAAGACGAAGGCCACATT
>USOF01000084.1 GCA_900556285.1 uncultured Collinsella sp.
CTCGGAGATGTGTATAAGAGACAGGTCCCGTTATGGGCAAGCGCGCCAACGAGATGCGCCAGCTGATCGAGGGCATGCTCGACGAGCGCACCACCGAGATGAAGGCTGCCGCCCTTAAGCATGCACTCGAGCACGAGGCCGTCGACATCACGTTGCCGGGTATTCGTCCGCAGATCGGTCACCAGCACCTGATCAAGCAGATCATCGAGGAGGCCGAGGACATCTTCTGCGGCATCGGCTACACCGTCGAGTCCGGCCCCATGGTCGATACCTCCTACTACAACTTCACCGCGCTCAACGCTCCCATGGATCACCCGAGCCGTTCGGCGCGCGACACGTTCTACGTGGTCGACAACAACCCCGGCAGCGTTGCGCACCCCGAGGCGCACGCCCACGGCGAGTCCGACGTGCTGCTGCGCACCCAGACCTCGGGCGTGCAGATCCACACCATGGAGTCGCAGAAGCCGCCCATCTACATGATCTGCCCGGGCACCGTCTACCGTCCCGACACGGCCGACGCTTGCCATCTGCCGCAGTTCAACCAGATCGAGGGCCTGGTCGTGGACGAGGGCATTACCTTCGGCGACCTCAAGGGCACGCTCGACTACTTTGTTAAGTGCATGTTTGGCGAGGACCGCAAGACGCGCTACCGCCCGCACTTCTTCCCCTTCACCGAGCCGAGTTGCGAGGTGGACGTGAGCTGCCATGTGTGTGGCGGCAAGGGCTGCAACTTCTGCAAGCACAGCGGCTGGATCGAGATCCTGGGCTGCGGCATGGTCGATCCCAACGTCCTTATCAACTGCGGCATCGACCCCGAGAAGTACACCGGCTTCGCCTTTGGTATTGGCGCCGAGCGCGTCGCGGCCCTGCGCTACGACCTGCCCGACCTGCGCACGTTGATGACTGGTGACATGAGGTTCTTGAACCAGTTCTAGAACGCTTTCTTCTTAGTTGCAGTTTCCGGCTCAAAGCCGCATTTATGAAAGGAGACCAGTTAGATGCGTGTTTCTTACGACTGGCTCAAGACCATGATTGATATTCCGGAGGATCCCAAGACCCTTTCGGACGAATATATCCGTACCGGCACCGAGGTCGAGGCGATCGACACCGTGGGCGAGTCCTTCGACCACGTGGTGACCGCCAAGGTGCTCACCAAGACCCCGCACCCCGATAGCGACCACATGTATGTGTGCTCGGTCGACGTGGGTGACAAGAACCTCGACGCCGACGGCAACCCCGCTCCGCTGCAGATCGTCTGCGGCGCGCAGAACTTCGAGGCCGGCGACCACATCGTCACGGCCATGATTGGCGCCGTGCTTCCCGGCGACGTCAAGATCAAGAAGAGCAAGCTTCGCGGCGTCGTGTCCATGGGCATGAACTGCTCCGCGCGCGAGCTCGGCCTGGGTGGTGACCACTCCGGCATCATGATCCTGCCCGAGGATACGCCCTGCGGCATGCCGTTTGCCGAGTACGTGGGCTCGAGTGATACCGTGCTCGACTGCGAGATCACGCCCAACCGTCCCGATTGCCTGTCCATGATCGGTATGGCCCGCGAGACCGGCG
Organism: uncultured Collinsella sp.; assembly: GCA_900556285.1. Taxonomy (GTDB): domain Bacteria; phylum Actinomycetota; class Coriobacteriia; order Coriobacteriales; family Coriobacteriaceae; genus Collinsella. The sequence continues at coordinate 1,564 of USOF01000084.1, forward strand.
CCATCTTCGATCGCGATTTCCACGTTGAGCTGCCCGCCATCAAAGCCGAGACCGGCCGCGCGACCGACGACGAGCTTTCCGTCGAGATTGCCGACGAGGGCCTGTGCGACCGCTACGTTGCCCGCATCGTGCGCAACGTCAAGGTCGGCTCGTCGCCCGACTGGATGGTCAAGCGCCTTAACGCCTTGGGTGTGCGCCCGCACAACAACATCGTCGACATCACCAACTATGTGATGATGCTTACCGGCCAGCCGCTACACGCATTCGATCTGTCCACCTTCGCCGAGCGCGACGGCAAGCGTTCCGTAGTGGTTCGCGCCGCGCACGAGGGCGAGACCTTCCGCACCCTGGACGATGTGGAGCGCACCCTGGCCGAGGGCATGGCGCTAATCACTGACGGCGAGCGCCCCGTCGCTCTTGCCGGCGTCATGGGCGGCATGGATTCCGAGATCGAGGACGATACCGTCGACGTGCTGGTTGAGAGCGCCTGCTTCAACGCCGGCCGCACCTCGCACACCAGCCGCGACCTTTCGCTGATCTCCGACGCCTCCATTCGCTTTGAGCGCCAGGTCGACGAGACCGGCTGCGTGGATGTCGCCAACGTCACGTGCGCGCTCATCGAGGAGATCGCCGGCGGCGAGGTCGCTCCCGGCTACGTCGACGTTTTCCCCGCGCCCAAGACCATCGATAGCATCAAGCTGCGCTTGGCCCGCGTGCACGCCATCTGCGGCGCCGACATCGAGCCCGACTTTATCGAGCGCTCGCTCACCCGTCTGGGCTGCACCGTCGAGCGCGACGGCGAGGACTTTATGGTTACCCCGCCGAGCTTCCGTCCCGACCTGCCGCGTGAGATCGACCTGATCGAGGAGGTCCTGCGCCTATGGGGTATGGGCCGCGTTACGGCGACCATCCCGGCTGCCAAGAACCACATCGGCGGCCTGACCCGCGAGCAGAAGCTCACCCGTAAGGTCGGCGAGATCCTGCGCGCCTGCGGCCTCAACGAGACCACGACCTTTGGCTTTGCCGCCCCGGGCGACCTGGAGAAGATTGGTATGTCCACCGAGGGCCGCGGCTGCCCCGTGGTTCTCATGAACCCGCTGGTGGCCGAGCAGACCGAGATGCGCCGCTCGCTGCTGCCGGGTCTGCTGCAGTCTGTGGCCTACAACGAGGCCCACGGCACGCCCAACGTGCACCTGTACGAGGTCGGCAGCCTGTTCCATGGCCGCGAGAACGCCAGCCTGCCCAAGGAGACCAAGTCCGTGGCGGGTGTGCTCTCGGGCCAGTGGAGCGAGCAGTCTTGGAACATGAAGTACCGCAAGCTGCGTTTCTTCTTTGGCAAGGGCATCGTTGAGGAGCTGCTTGCCCAGCTGCGCATCGAGAAGGTTCGCTTCCGTCCCGTCGAGGGCGAGAGCTATGCCTTCCTGCAACCGGGTCGTGCTGCCGAGGTGCTCTCGGGCGGTACCGTGCTGGGCTGGGTTGGCGAGATCCACCCCGAGGCGCGCGAGGCTATGGGCATCGACGAGGTCGTCGTTGCCTTTGAGCTTGACCTGGACAAGCTGATCAAGGGCGCCCGCAACCAGGATAACTACCGTGAGTTCTCGCAGTACCCGGCCGTTGAGCACGACCTTGCTATCGTGGTCGACAACACTGTGACCTGCGAGGATCTTGAGCGTCGTATTACGAGTGCCGGCGGCAAGCTGCTCGAGGGCGTGCGCCTGTTCGATGTCTACCGCGATCCGGTCCGCATCGGCAAGGGTAAGAAATCCATGGCCTTTGCGCTTACGTATCGCTCCGACGACCACACGCTCACCAGCGAAGAGGTCGAAAAGGCGCACCAGAAGATCGTCACCAAGGTGTGCAAGGGCGTAAACGGCGAGGTCCGCGGCTAGGTCCTGCGCCGGATATGGGCCAGCGTCGGCTGCCGCCGAGTCTTACGTGACTGCTGTTTTCGGTATAAGGCACCGTTGAGCCTGCATATATGACACGCGCATTACATAACGGCGTGCTGCTTTGTCGGCAGTGCGCCGTTTTGCTATGATAGCCCGCGGAGTGTTACGAATCTGACATTACGTAACACTGGAAAGGTGATTCAAGCGGCGTTGCAATTCCGTGCGCCGATAACCGGGAGGCGTACATGCACATTCCAGATAATTATCTGTCCCCGCAGACCGATGCCGTTATGGCGGTGGCGATGGTGCCCGTTTGGATCCACTGCATCAAAAAGGTGCGCGCCACGCTCGATCGCGAGCACATGGCGTTCCTGGGCATCTGCGCCGCGTTCTCCTTCCTGCTCATGATGTTCAACGTGCCGCTGCCTGGCGGCACCACAGGCCACGCCGTTGGTGGCGCACTCATCGCGCTGCTGCTGGGCCCCGAGGCCGCGGCTATCGCGGTTTCGGTCGCGCTGGCGCTGCAAGCGCTGCTGTTTGGCGACGGCGGCATCCTGTCCTTTGGCGCTAACTGCTTTAACATGGCCTTCGTGTTGCCGTTTGCCGCAGCCATCGTGTTCCGCGCGCTTAACAGCCGTTTGCACGACAAGAGCTGGGGCACCTCGGTTTCGGCCATCGTAAGCGGCTGGGTCGGCCTGTGCCTGGCGGCCCTGTGCGCAGCAATCGAGTTTGGTATTCAGCCGATGCTTTTCACAAATGCTTCGGGCGCTCCGCTGTACTGCCCCTTCCCGCTGTCCATTGCCATTCCGGCCATGATGATCCCGCATATGTTGGTAGCCGGCGTGGTCGAGGGCGTGGCGACTGCCGCGATCTACGGCTTTATCAAGAAGACGGCGCCGAGCGTTATCGTCGGCCCCGAAGCCGCCGATGGACAGCTTGCTGCCGAGGGCGCTGCTGCAAAGAAGACCTCGCTGGTCCCCACGCTCATCTTGGTTGCCGTGCTTGTCGTGGCCACGCCGCTGGGCCTGCTGGCCACGGGTGACGCCTGGGGTGAGTGGGACGCCGAGGGCGCCGCGACCGCCGTTCAGGAGGCTGGCGACGACAGCCTGCAGGCTTCGGTCGGTCTCGACGCCCCGACCTTTGCCGACGCTCTGCCTACGGGTGATTACCTGCAGGCCTATTCCGAGGAGCAGGGTCTCGGCTTTGCCGGTCAGGCTGCCATGTATATCCTGTCCGGCGTGATTGGCGTGGCGGTGCTCACCATCGCATTCCGTCTGATCTCGCTGACGGTCAAGGAAAGCGGAGCCCATGGCGATGGTCGAGCTGCCTAGCTGGCTTGCGGCCGAGGAGCGATACGAGCCCACGGGCGCTCGTCATCGCGTGATGCAAAAGAACGTCCTGCACCTGGCGAGCCTGCTTGAGCGGGTTCGCCTGGGTGGAGGCGCGCACGAGGGCGGGTCGATGGTCGACCGCGCCCTTTCTTGCGTTTCGGCTCCGGTGCGCCTGGTGGGGATATTCGTTTGCGTCCTGTGCGTGTGCCTGACACAAAGCCCACTGTACCTCATGTTGATGGCGGCCATTGCGCTGGTGCTCGTTGCCGTGCGTCCCGTACGCGGGCTGCGCGCGACCTTTGTGCCGGCGCTTGGCGCCGCGGGGCTCGCAGTGGTTTTGGCGCTGCCTGCCCTGCTGCTGGGTGCTTCCGCTACGGGCGCCATGCTCAAGATTGCGCTCAAGACCTTCATTAATGTGTCGCTGGTGCTGGGCGTTTCGTGGACCCTCACGTGGAGCCGCATGTCGGCGGCGCTCAAGATGCTGCACCTACCCGACGAAGTTATCTTTACGTTTGATATGGCGCTCAAGCACATCGAGGTGCTGGGTCGTACGGCGCACGATCTGTGCGAATCGGTCATGCTGCGCAGCGTTGGCCGTGCGCCCGAGGGATTTTCGCGTACCGATTCGATCGCGGGTATCATGGGCATGACCTTTATCAAGGCGATGAAATGCAGTCGCGCGATGGACGAGGCTATGCTTTGCCGCGGCTTTGCCGGTGCGTATCCGGCTCCCGCGCACGCCAGGTTTGGCTGGCGCGATGCGGCCTATGCGGCCGGCGTGGCGCTGCTGACAGTGTTGTGCGCCGTGCTGTAACGCGGGCGGTCGAACCGTCGATATGAATAGGGAAGGGCGACGTTTTGGCAAACGATACAAATGACGCGATGGGCGCGAGCAGTGCTGTTGGCGCCGAGGCAACGCCGCTCATCGAGTTTCGCGACGTGGTGTTTTCCTATGCGGGCCATACGGTGGTCGACGGCGTTTCGCTGCGCGTGGACCGTGGGGAGCTCGTTGCCCTGCTAGGTCCCAACGGCTGCGGCAAGACGACGATTATGCGTCTTATTAACGGCCTTGAACTCGCGGACGCAGGGGCATTCCTGTTTGACGGGCACGTGGTCGATGCGGCGTATCTGAAGGATTCTGCTGCTGCTCAGAAGTTCCACCAGCGCGTGGGCTTCGTATTCCAAAACGCCGATGCCCAGCTGTTCTGCGCCACGGTGGGCGAGGAGGTTGCTTTTGGTCCCGCGCAGATCTGTCTCTTATACACATCTGACGCTGCCG
>USOF01000085.1 GCA_900556285.1 uncultured Collinsella sp.
GCCATACAGGGGATGACGCACCTTCGTCTGAATGGCGACGACGATCGTTTTATCCATCTTATCGCTTACGACGACGCCGGTGCGGGTCTTGCGGTAACCTCTTACTTGTTCCATTGGTATGTCTCCTTTCACCCGTTACTCGGCTGCCTTGAGTTCGCGCTCGCACAGAAGCGTCTTGACTCGGGCAACGTCCTTCTTGCACTCACGGATCCGCTGGGGGTTTGCCAGCTGGCCGGTCGCCAGTTGGAAACGGAGGTTGAACAGCTCCTCTTTGAGCTCCTTTGCCTTGGCACCGAGCTCCTGGGTGGAAAGTTTCCTCAGTTCATTAGCCTTCATTGCTCTCGCCTCCTGCCTCAGTCTCTTTCTTGACGATCTTACACTTGAGGGGCAGCTTGTGCATGGCAAGCCGGAGCGCCTCACGCGCAGTGGAATCGTCCACGCCCGCGATCTCGAACATCACTCTGCCGGGCTTCACGACCGCCACCCAGTATTCCGGGGAGCCTTTGCCGGAACCCATGCGAGTTTCAGCGGGCTTTTCGGTAACGGGCTTGTCGGGGAAGATCTTGATCCAAACCTTACCGCCGCGCTTGATGTAACGGGTCATCGCGATACGCGCTGCTTCAATCTGGTTGCTGGTAACCCATGCAGGTTCCTGCGCCACGAGGCCGTATTCGCCGTAATTGATGGTGTTTCCGCGCATGGCCTTACCGGTCATGCGGCCGCGGTGCACTCTCCTGCGCTTTACTCTTTTCGGCATCAACATGGTTATTTGCCTCCTTACGCTTTCTTCTGTCGGTTGAGCACTTCGCCCTTGTAGATCCACACCTTAATGCCGATGCGGCCGTAGGTGGTGTGCGCTTCAGCGAAACCGTACTCGATGTCGGCGCGCATGGTCTGCAGGGGGATGGAGCCCTCGTGATAGCCCTCGGTGCGGGCGATTTCCGCGCCGCCCAGACGGCCGCTGCACATCAGCTTGATGCCCTTCGCGCCGGCCTTCATCGCGCGGCCCATGGCCTGCTTCATCGCACGGCGGAAGGAAATGCGCTTTTCAAGCTGCGCCGCGATGGATTCCGCAACGAGCTGTGCATTGGCGTCGGGGTTCTTCACCTCCATGATGTTCACGTTCACGGGCTTGCCGATGAGCGCGGTAACATCCGCCTTAATGGCGTCCACGCCGACGCCGCCCTTGCCGATAAAGGCGACCTTGTTGATCTGCATGCGAATCATCTCCCCATATAAAAGGCGCCCGCGTAAGGGACGCCTGATGGATTGTATGCTGCCGGGGTGATTGGTGGGTGCGCGGGGCGGCTGTTATAAAAAAGAAACGTTTGTCTGGACGTTACGCTGCGGGGCAGACCGCAAAGACATGCGCGTGGTCATGCCCGGCTCCTTTCATCGGGCTTTTTGCTGATGTTAAAGCGGTGCCGTGACGGCTCGATTTCTGCTGCGTTACGATACGTTCTCAATTGCGATTCCGATGTGTTTCGATGACGTGACGGGTTTGTTTCGCCTTGTCAGGGTTTCGATGGGAGGGGAGGGGCCGTGCAATATCGCGTTGACCCCAAAAGCGGCAACCGTATCTCGGCGTTGGGGCTGGGCTGCATGAGGTTTCCCGGCGCGCCGGGACGCCCGGATGCGAAGACAGCCGACGCCATCGTCTCCCGTGCGGTGGAGCAGGGGATTAACTACCTGGACACGGCCTATCTCTATCCCGGCAACGAGGCTTGCGTGGGCGCTTCGCTTGAGCGCCTGGGCTTGCGCGACCAGGTTTTGCTCGCGACCAAGCTGCCGCATGCTTCATGCAAAAGCGCGGAGGATTTCGATCGGTTTTTCGACGAGCAGCTGCGCCGCCTGCAGACCGACCATATCGACTACTACCTCATGCACAACATTACCTCGCCCACCCAGTGGGAGCGCGTGGTGGCGTTGGGTATCGAGGACTGGATTGCGCACCAAAGGGCTGCGGGGCGTATTCGCCAGATAGGTTTTTCGTACCACGGCAGTGCGGCGGACTTCCTCACGATGCTCGACGCGTATGACTGGGATTTTTGCCAGATCCAGTACAACTACGCTGGAGAGCGTTACCAAGCGGGAACGGCGGGACTCATGGCAGCCGCCGAGCGCGGGCTCGCGGTGTTTGTGATGGAACCGCTTTTGGGTGGACGCCTGGCGGGCAAGCTGCCTCCGCGGGCCCGCGCCGTGCTCGATGACGTACTCGATCCATACCTGAAGACGCCGGCTGCTTGGGGACTTTCGTGGGTGTGGAACCATCCTCAGGTCACGATGCTGCTTTCGGGCATGACCGATACCGCACAGGTGGACGAGAACGCGGCATTGGCGGATCGCGCACTGCCGAATTCGATGACGAGAGAGCAGCTCGATACCATCGCACGTGTGCTGGGAGAGTTTGAGAAATCGAATCGCGTGCCCTGTACGGGGTGCGGCTACTGCATGCCGTGCCCCAAGGGCATCAATATTCCCGGCTGCTTTGGCGCCTACAACGCGAGCTATGCGCATAGTTGGTTTACGGGGCTGTCTCAATACTTTACGGCGAGCGCGGTACGGACGAGTGAGCCCAAGTTGGTGAGCAATTGCGTCAAATGCGGCAAATGCGCACGTCACTGCCCGCAGCACATCGATATTCCCGAGCGTCTCGACGATGTGCGCCGACGTTTCCAGCCTGGCCCCGTAACGGCTGCGCTTAAAGCCTTTTGCAAAACGCGCTCCTCATGACCCTTTTATAACTTGCGGTGGAATAGTTCCTGTTTGCGGCAGAATGGGGCTTAAACAGGAACTATTTCACCGCAACTGAAGGGGGCTGTCGTGGGCCATCGGGATTCATATGATGATTTGCGCGAGGTTCGTTGGGGCGTTTTGGGCGCTGGGCACATTTCGCATCGATTTGCATCGTCGCTCAAGAAGGTCGACGGGGCACGGCTGGTGGCTGCGGCCGGCCGCACTCCTTCGCATGTTGAGGAGTTTTGCAGGGCGTTTTCGATTGAAGCCGCGCACAGTTATGCCACGGCTGACGATAGCGGCGATGCGGCTTATGATGCGCTGATTGCCGATCCCGATGTCGACGCAATCTACTTGGCTCTTCCACATGGCATGCATGCGCATTGGGTCTGTCGGGCACTGCGCGCGGGAAAGGCCGTGCTGTGCGAAAAACCGGCCGTTTTGAGTGAGGAAGAGGCTCTATCGATTGCCTCCACCTCTCGCGAGCGCGGCGTACTGTTTATGGAGGCGATGAAGAATCGGTTTTGCCCGATGCGCACTCGCGTGAAGGACTTGCTTGCGTCGGGTGAGCTTGGCCGTATTGTCTCGATTGAAAGCGTGCAAAAGCTCGATTACGGCGAGTCTCCTTCGGGCTATTTGCTTGATCCGTTGCAGGGTGGCTGTCTATATGACATGGGCTGCTACGCGGTCGGGTGGTTTGAGGATCTGCTTGCGGGTGCGTGCGATGTTTCGTCTCGTGAAGTCCGCTGGCGTGACGTATCGGGCGGCCGCGTGGATTGGGCCGATGAGATCCATATGAGTGTCGGCGGTATACCCATTCATATGGTGTGCGACGGCAAAGCGGCATATGGAAGCCGCTTAACGATTGCCTGCGAGCGGGGCTCGGTGGAAATCGAGCGCCTCCATCGCCCCGAGCTCGCCCATGTGAAGTACTCCGACGGACGAATGCTCGAAATTAATGCCCAGTTTGAGGTCGATGATTTCTACGGCGAAATTCAGCATGCGACGCAGCTCGTCCAGACGGGAGAGCTTGAAAGCCCCGTTATGCCTCTTGCCGCCACGCAGCGCTGCGCGCAGATTATCGATGCGATTCGCTTGACGCTCTAGGCTGCGGTGCTGGTGCTCTAGGGGGGCTCGGCGGACCGTGCCCCTGATGCCCCTTTTATATCTTGCGGTGGAATACGGTCTGTTTGCGCCAAAATAAGGCACCAATAGACCGTATTTCACCGCAACTGATGAAGAGGGAGTTGGAGATGCTGACGATCGGGTGTCATCTTTCGACGACGAAGGGCTATCGGGCAATGGGGGAGACGGCGCTGTCCATTGGCGCCAATACCTTTGCGTTCTTTACGCGCAACCCGCGCGGTGGCAAGGCAAAAGAACTTGACATGGATGACGTGGCGGCTCTGCGCGAGCTTATGGCGCAAAACGACTTTGGACCGCTGGTGGCGCATGCCCCGTATACCTACAACCCCTGTTCTGCCAAAGAGCGGGCACGCGAGTTTGCCTTGGAGGCAATGGCCGAGGACTTGCAGCGTCTGGAAGCACTGCCCGGCAACTACTACAACTTCCATCCCGGTGCGCATGTGGGGCAGGGCTCCGACGCCGGCATTCAGATGATTGTCGACACGCTGTGCCAGGTGATGTTTGAGGGGCAGCAGACGACGGTATTACTCGAGACCATGGCAGGCAAGGGCACCGAGGTGGGCCGTAGCTTTGAAGAACTGGCGTGCATTATCGAGGGCGTTGCCGCCAAGCGCCCAGAGCTGTCCGATAAGCTGGGCGTTTGTTTGGACACCTGCCATGTGAGCGATGCCGGCTACGACATCATCCATGATCTGGACGGCGTACTCGACGAGTTCGACCGCGTGGTGGGTATCGATCGCTTGCATGCCGTACATATCAACGATTCGAAGAACCCTTGTGGCGCCCATAAAGATCGTCACGAGTGCATCGGCAAGGGATACCTTGGCAGCGAGGTATTTGGTGGCGGTATGCAGGTTATGCAGAATATTGTATCGAATGGCCACTTGCGTTCGCTGCCGTTTATTTTGGAGACTCCGAACGAACTTGCAGGTTATGCAGCTGAAATTAGACTATTAAGGTCATTGCAGCAGTAATAACTGTCACAAAGTAGAGTATTCCATTCACGTTATGGGTTTGTTTCAATCGATTTTCTCATTGCAGATTCGTAATTCCGGGTGCATAATAGCCAACAGTTTTTGCAGACCTCTGAATCAAACGAGGTCACCGGAAGGAGACTGATTATGAAGCTGAAGAAGCTCGGCGCATTTGCCGCCACGGGTGCTATGGCGCTCGCCCTTGCTCTGACGGGCTGCGGCTCGTCCAACGCCACCTCTGGTTCTGATGCTGGTTCTAGCAGCTCTGACGACGCTAAGGTCGAGAAGGTCGACGGCTCCAAGGAGTACGCGCTCGTCAAGGACGGTACGCTGACCGTTGGCACCTCTGCCGAGTACGCTCCGTTTGAGTACAAGGATGACAACGGCGATTATCAGGGCTTTGACCTTGAGCTCATCAAGGCTATCGGCGACAAGCTGGGCCTGGATGTCGAGTATGTCAACAATGACTTTGACACGCTGGTTCCGGGCGTCGCTTCGGGCGCCAAGTATGACGTTTCCATCGCGGCTATCACCGACACGCCCGAGCGTGAGAAGGAAGTCACTTTCTCTGATTCCTACTACATGGACGATCAGGCTATCGTGACCAAGGTCGATAACACCGACATCACGGCCGATAACTTCAGCGAGAAGCTCAACAACGCCGACGCTACCATCATCGTCCAGTCTGGCTCGACCGCCGAGGCCTTTGCCCAGGAGAACTTCCCGAAGGCCAAGATCGTCCCCTACAAGGACGCCACCGAGTGCTTCAGCGCTCTGCAGTCCGATAAGGGCGACGCCGTAGTCACCAACCGCTCCGTTGCCAGCCAGCTGACCGCCGAGCAGTTCAACACCTGCCAGACCATCAAGCAGATCAGCACCGGCGAGGAGTACGCCATCGCCATCAACCAGGGCAACACCAAGCTCAAGGACGACATCAACCAGGCCATCAAGGACCTGACCGACGACGGTACCGTCGACGCCCTCATGGCTAAGTACAATATCAAGTAAAATAACTACTTGATTGCGCGCGGGCCCTTTCCGTTTTGCGGAGAGGGCCTTTGCGCTTCTCTTGACGGAGAGCGTTTCCGTCTCGTTTTGCCGGCAACTTCTACGATAGGAGCCACCTTGTCTCGACTGAACAAAGGGGCCGCGGGGCAGCGTTTTCCACTGTCCGCCTTGCTCCAAAAGCTCTGTCTCTTATACACA
>USOF01000086.1 GCA_900556285.1 uncultured Collinsella sp.
AGGTGCAGCCCCGCCCTTTAACACTCGCCTACGAAGCCTCGCCCGCCATGGATATCATCCTTGGCGCCGCCAAAGAAGGAGCGTCGCTTTATGCCGTCACCGACCCCACCGGCATTACGCATCGCGTATGGGAAGTCAAGCGCGAGGACGCCGTTGCCGCCATCCGAGCCATGCTCGACCAGGCACCGGAGCCGACACCGGCAGACGACCCCACCTACGCTGCCGCGCTGGCAGGGGCGGCGCAGCTCCTAGCAGACGACGCCCGCACAGCCGGCACCTACACGGGCAAAGAGCCGTTCAACTTTACCGTTGCCGCGCTATTCCCCGCCGCACAGGTCGCCGGCGGCGCACCGCAGGTTCCGACGGGTTTGCTCACCCACCAGATCGCACGGTTCTAATAGAACGTAAACGCCCAGTACAAAGACTCGGCAACTCAACAAACAAGGGGCGGGGATACATGCGCATGCATTCCCGCCCCTTTCACATCGAGCAATGATGTCGGCGATCCGCGTCGCAACGCCAGCGCTACCCGCGCTGCGGAGCCGCCGCCAAGAGCGGTTCAAGCCCCAGCTCGCGCGCGTAGTCTTCCTGCGTAAAGACTTCGACCAGTTCAAACGTATCGGCCGCATCGTCAAACGCAAAGTGCAGCACTGAGCAGTTGCCCGGCACGCGTTCGCGCTCGTCGGCCGCCGCGCCCCGCACGTGGTCCAAAAACTCCTTGATAGCCGAGCCGTGGCTCACCGCGAGCACGCACTCGTGGTCCGGACGTCGCATAAGATCGGTTATCGTCGCCGCCATGCGCTCGCGCACCTGCATCTGGCCCTCGCCGCCAAACTGACGATAGAAATCTCGCCACGGCCGCTCGGGCATAAGCATCACGCGCTCGGCCTCAAAGTCGCCAAAGAACCACTCACGCAGACCGTCCAGGCGCTCGTACGCCAAGCCCGGCCACAGGTTGGCGATAGTCTGCTCGGTGCGATGAAGTGTGGAAGTGTAGGCATGATCGGGTTCAATGCCGCGCGCACGTAAGAACATGCCGGCACGTGCCGCCTGGTCGCATCCCAGCTGCGTGAGCGGCGAGTCACTCCAACCCTGAATAATGCGCTTAAGGTTGAATATTGTCTGCCCATGACGAACCAGATACAGGTCTTTATTCATAGGGGTCCTTTCGTTCGTTACCAATCAAGGAGCGAAAACGCCCCGTCGCAATAGCCAAAATGAAGCACGGCTCCGTTGTCGGGTAGCTCTCCCCTGCCAGTCACATACTCAAGAAACTCCTGGCAGGCTGAGCCGTGGGAAACCGCCAGCACGCAGTCGTGCTGCGGCCTGGCCATGATGCGGGACAGCGCCGCGACCATGCGCGACTGAAGCTGCACTTCCGACTCGCCGCCAAAGGCCACCGGATAATCGCCCCAGGGCTGCGGCGGCATATCGCGATTTGATGTACCCTCCAGCGAGCCCAAATGCCACTCGCGTAGGTCATCGACCAGCTCTATCGAGCGGCCCTCACCAGCAATTAGCTCAGCCGTACGCCGCGCCCGGCCCAACGGGGAGGAATACACACGGTCAAAGGTCACGCCACGCGCCTCAAACGCCGCGCGCGTCGCCAGCGCCTGCTCGCGCCCGCGCGCCGTAAGCGGCGAATCGTGCCCACCTTGCAAAATATTCTGCACATTGAGCTCAGTCTGCCCATGCCGCACCAAATACAAATCTGCCACACGCCCTCCTCTCGCACCACCGCAAAGGGGACAGGCACCTTTGTGGTGGTTTACCGCCGGATCACACCGCGGTGACGCTCAACTACACCAGCACGTCGGCGAGCGAACGCTTGGGTACGTGGTGCACCTGTGCCTCGTCGCGCCAATAATTGATGGAGCCGTCGGGGTTGGAATCAATTGCGTCGATCGCCTGTGTCTCGGCTGGCACGCCAAAAGCCATGATCAGCTTGAGCTCGTATTTGTCGTTATCGAGCCCCATGGCGTCGATCGCGCGGGGCGTAAAGGCCTTGAACATGCAGGCCGCCACCTCGGGCGTGGCGCTGCGGGCGGCGAGCATCATCGTCTGCGCGGCAATGCCCGTGTCGACCTCGGTAATGGGAGCGGCAGGCTTGCCCGGAACGGCGCGCTCGGCCAGAATCGCGATGCAGCCGGTCGGACGCTCGCCCTCGGCAGGACCCGGCCAATCCTTAAGCGCGCCGGCCCATGCAAGCTCATCAAATACACGCGCGCAATCCTCGGCACCGCTCACCACATGAAAACGCAGACGCTGAGCATTGGCACCGCAGGGAGCCAGGTGCGCCAGTTCCGCCAGCTCGAGCAAAAACTCGCGCGGCACGCGCATGGACTCGTCAAAACGGCGGCACGTGCGGGCGCGGCGGACCAGCGCGTCAAACGTGTCCAGGCCGAGCTTTTCGCAACCTTGCTTCGCCATCGACTCAGCGCTTACCGGCGCCTCGGGAACTGCTTCGTTCATAGGGACCCCCAATACAAGCCAATTGTCCTTAGGAAAATCTAACCTAAAACGTAGGCAATAACGAACAGGGCTGCAATGTTCTACACCTGTTGAATAGAAAATCGCGACGTGGGGAACAACGGAAACAATTCAGGGCCTTTGGGTTACGTTTCGCCCTCCCCGACCCATACGCCAGCGCCTTTAGGCGATACTGGTTGTAACGATCAAGGCTTACGCCGCACGGAAAGGAGACATTATGGGCATCTTTAAGAACGATGACCAAAAATCGAGCCAGTTTGGATTTGACGAGAAAAGCATGGCGGGCAAAGCCGTCAAGGCCGTACGCTGGATCTACGCCATCACGGGCGTCTTAGCGCTCATTGCTGGTATCGCGCTGCTTTTTGCACCCGCCAAGTCCCTCGTCTTTTTGACGACTGTCCTGGGTTTTTACTTTGTAATCACTGCTGCCATCAGGCTGTTCACTGCCATTTTTGAGCCGCTGCTGCCCACCGGTTGGCGCGTGACGAGCATCATCTCCAACCTACTCATTATCTTGGGCGGCGTCATAATCCTGCGCAACCAGGCCTTCTCGACCGCGACGCTCACCACGATGGTGGTTATCGTGGCCGGCTTTGGCTGGATTGTCGAAGGTGTCATGTCCATTCTGGAGTCCGAGCTTTCGTCCAACCGCGCCCTCGCCATCCTGAGCGGCGCACTCTCCATTATCGCCGGCATGTTCGTGTTTATTTATCCGCTGTGGTCGGCCAAGATGCTCGTCATCTTTAGCGGCGCCGCGCTGCTGGTGTTTGGCGTAACGTTGATTGTTCGCGCTATTCAATTTGGCAAACTGGTGCACTAGATGCCACGAACGCTCTTTATTGATGCAGACGCCTGCCCGGTCACGCGCGAGTCGATTGACTGCGCGCGGCGGGCGGGCGTCGCCGTTGTTATCGCCGGCAACAGCACACAAAACCTGGAACGGCACATTCGCCGCGACGACCCGCGCGATGCCGAGCATGCGCGTCGGGGCTTTTGGGTCACGACGCTCGATGTGAGTGTGGGAGCCGATAGCGCCGACTTTGCCATTATCGAGCGCCTGCAGGCGGGCGACGTGGTCGTGACGCAGGACATTGGCTTGGCGAGCATGGCGCTCGGGCGCGATGCCGCCGCAATCGGTGTGCGCGGGCGCGTGTACGACAAGGCGACCATCGACATGCAGCTGTTTATTCGCCACGAGGAAAAGAAGGTGCGCCGCGCCGGGGGACGCACCAGCGGTCCGACAGCATTTACCAGCGAAGACCGCGCTCGCTTTAAGTGCAACCTCACCGAGCTGCTGCGCTAACCAAGGTATATTTTTGGGACATGTCCGGAAATCTGCTTTTTTGCTTAGGGCGGTGTGAGCGCTCAAAATCCATGGCTCAACAAAACACGGGCTTCAAAATGCCATGTGTCGCCGCATTGTGCAGGCGCCGAGCATGGCTATTTTGAAGCCCGTTTTGTTAGGCCCACTTAGAGGCCGAAGGCGGATAGGATGAGGCCCCAGCCGGCACCAATGACGTACATCATGATCAGGAACAGGACGTTTTCGCGGGCGCTGCGGTTAGTGCGGAACAGCACCAGGTAGCCCACACCGGCAGAGATGAGCGTGCCGGCGAGCATCGGGGCCAGCTGCAGCGCGCCCTCCAGGTACAGTTGCGTGATGACGACGCTGGCCGAGCAGTTGGGGATCAGGCCGACGAGTGCCGAGCCCAGGACCGCAAGCGTCTCGTTGCCGCGCAGGAACTGCTCGATTGCGGACTCGCCGAAGGTCTCGAGCACGGCGACCAGAATCAGCGTCACCAGAAAAATGAATACCGAGACCTGCACGGTGTGCGAGATCGCGCTGCGGATGATCGACAGGACGGGCGCGCCCTCATGGGAGTGGGAGTGACCGTGGTCATGATGGTGTTCATGATCGCCCTCATGACCGTGATCGTGGCCATGTCCGTGTTCGTGCTCGCGTTCGTCCTCGTCTTCATCGCAACCGCAATGGTCGCGCTCGCACAGCTCATGGATATGGTCGGCGCTCACGCCCGCCTCGGCCACCTCGTCGATGATGTCACCGCCGCTGTGGTCGTCATGCGCGCAGTTAACGTGCGCCGGATTGACAGTGGTCCCCAACACGGTACGACGAATCGCCGCATGCGCGCGGGCGTTACGACGCAGGCCGCGAATGGCGGCGTCCACGATAAAGCCCGTGACCAGCGCGATCAGTGCCTTCGAAGCCAAAAGCATCGCCATGGTCTGCACGGGCACCTGCTCGGCGAGCAACAGCGGCAGCATCTCATCGGAGGTCGAAAGGAACACCGCCACCAACGTGCCCAAGGTCACGACACGACCGGCGTACAGCGTGGCCGCCATTGCCGAAAAGCCGCACTGCGGCACCATGCCCAGCAACGAGCCAACCACGGGGCCCGCAGCACCGGCGCGCTTGATGGCGCCGTTAACGCTGTCGCCCGCGACGTGCTCCAGGGTCTCGAGGGCCAAATATGTCACCAATAAGAACGGTACCAGCGAGAGCGTGTCCTTGCCGGCGTCGAGCAGAATATCAATCAGCAAATCCATGACGGATGGAACCTTTCGTGTCTTTCGGCAGCATTGTAAAAGTCCTAGCGGTCAACTAGGGTATTGTAGTTGTCCTAGGCGTGATGCCAATAGTTGCCCATGGTAAACTATCATCTCGCCATAACTCAATGCCACCGAGCCGCGCGACGCGGCCCGTCCAAGGAGCAGTCTATGAACGTTTCGCAAGCACTCGAATACGAGCGCCAGCCGTTTATCCCCATGTTTATCTATGGCGATCACGGCGCCATGGAGTCCGAGCGCCAGAAAGGCGAAGAGGCCCTTAAGGTGCTCGAAACCGAGTACTTTACCGCCGAGGGCGACCCCAGCTTCGACTTTGCCACCGTGCGCGACCTGGCCGACCGCAACCGCGACCTGTGCGACCAGATTGGCGAGGCGCGTCTGCGCAACGTGACGCCCGCGACGCTCTCGCGCGGCCTGTCCGATGCCGACACCTGCGCCGCCATCGGCAAGATGCAAAAGCGCACCGCCGCGTCCGTTATGCGCGAAATCCGCGGCGACCGCGACGCGCTCGGCGTGGCCTACGCCCGCAAGCCCATCCAGGGCACCGTGCTCGGTATCGACATCGAGACCACCGGCCGTGCACCCGAGCGCGGCTATATCATCAACGTGGGTTGGGAGATCATGGACCTCACGAGCGACGCCGTCCCGCACGACGCCGAGGCACACTACTGCGGCCTGCCCGACATCTACCGCGGCGAGGATGTGCCGTTGTCGAATATCCACCACATCACCTGGGACGACATCGCCGGCAAAAAGCCGTTCCGCGAGAACAAGGAACTGCAGAAGCAGCTGCTCAAGCTTATGAAGAAGTACCCGTACATGGCGCACAACGCCGCCTTTGAGGACAGTTGGTTCAAGATCCACCTGGACGGTTACGCCGAGGCACGCCGCGCCGGCAAGATCATCGTCATCGACTCGCGCCAGATCTGCCGCAGCCTGGATGCCGACGTCCGCTCGCTCCCCCGCGAG
>USOF01000087.1 GCA_900556285.1 uncultured Collinsella sp.
CCTATATTGACATCGACCATCTCAAGCATTGCAATGATAGGTTTGGCCACGCCGAAGGCAATCGCTATATTCTGAGCATCTGCCGCACGCTCTCCGAAACCATGGAGCACGATGAGATGCTGTTCCGTATCGGTGGAGACGAGTTTGTGCTTATCTCGCTCTCCGCAAACGAGACTGAACTCGAGCAGCGCTTGGAGCAGGTACGTGCCGGGCTGATCGAGGCGAGCTCAGATGGCAAGGCGCCCATGATCGCCAGCTTTAGCTTTGGCTGCTCGCGCGTCGATCCACTTGCCGGCGACACGCGTCGCCAGATGACGATGGACGCCGATCGCAAGATGTATCGCTATAAGCTTATGCATCGTGTACAGCAACCGAAAAACAATGACGCGCCGCAACGCCCAATCGTCGATCAGCTTCCCTGCAACGACCGGGTGTTCCAAGCGATCTCCATGAGCTCCGAGACGCGCTATCCGTTCATCCTTAACCTCGATACGGGAGAATCGCAATGGTCGGTTAACGCCGTGCGCGATTTTGACCTGCCCTCCCAGCACCCTTTTAACTCACTCGACATGTGGCTCGCCCGCGTTCATCCCGAGGACCGCGACAACGTACGCGCCGAGCTCGACATGGTGATAAACGGCACGTGGCATTTCCACTACATGCAGTATCGCGTAATGGATGCCACCGGAAAATATGCGCTTTGCGACTGCACGGGCTACCGCTTGGACGGCACCGATACCGAGCCTAACATGTACGTGGGCATTATCATCAACCGAAGCCTAGCGGATACGACCGACTCGGTAACGGGCCTGGGCGATGTCCACGCGCTGGTCAACGCTATTGGAGAGATGCGCCGCGTGCCGCACGAGGCAGGCTTTATTGCCATTAAGGTCGACGATATCGCCGAGGTCAATGCCCGCTTTGGATTCGATGCAGGCGACCGCGTGCTCGCCGAAAGCGCCGCCTGCCTCATGGATTGTTCGCGCGGCAAGGGCCGCCTGTTCCGCTCGACGGGGCCGACATTCGTGGCACTCTTCGATGAGCTCGGCCCCGAGGCAATCGATGAGATCGCAAGCGACATCGAACGGTTCCTGGGTTCTCCCGTGCTCATCGGCTCGCTTGAATATCAGCCGCCCATTCGCGTGGCCACGCTCCATCTGGACGGCGTCGACCGTCAGCCTGTTTCCATTTTGAACGAGCTTAAAGCGTTGCTCGGGAAAGCCGTGCAGGTGCCAGGTACCAAACTGGATTAGCACCGCGCCCGCATCGCCTCCCCCATCGTGCGATAATCCTCTGCAGAAGTCACCAAAAGCAGAGGGAGTTTGTGATGAAGGTTCTTTTGGTCAATGGCAGCCCCAAGGCAAACGGCAACACCGCCCGCGCACTCGCCGAGGTCGCCGAGCAACTTAATGCAGAAGGCATTGATACCGAGGTGTTTCAGCTGGGCGCCAAGCCCATTCGCGATTGCATCGGTTGTGGCCTGTGCGGCAAGCTTGGCGGTCGCTGCACCTTTGACGACGACGTGGTGAACGAGCTCATCGCTGCCGCCGAGCAGGCAGATGGTTTTGTCTTTGGCTCACCCGTCTACTATGCGCACCCCAGCGGACGCATCCTTTCGGCCCTCGATCGCGCCTTCTATGCAGGCGGGCATGCCTTTGAGCACAAACCCGGCGCCGCGGTCGCCGTCGCCCGTCGCGGCGGCACCTCGACCACCTTCGATGTGCTCAACAAGTACTTCACCATTAAGCAAATGCCCGTAGTTGCCTCCACCTACTGGAACAACGTGTTTGGCCGCGTGCCCGGCGACGCCGATGGGGATGCCGAGGGCCTTGCCACCATGCGAAACATCGGCAAAAACATGGCCTGGCTCCTGCGCTGTATCGAGGCAGGACAGGCCGCCGGTATCAACGCACCCGAGGCAGATCGCGCAACGACCAACTTCATCAGGTAGAACGGCGGAGCATGAATATCCAGATTTTTGGCACCAAAAAGTCCTTCGATACCAAGAAGGCCCAGCGTTATTTTAAAGAGCGCCGCATTAAGGTGCAGTTTATCGACCTCAAGGAAAAGGAGATGAGCAAGGGCGAGCTCACAAGCGTCATGCAGGCGGTCGGCGGCATCGATAAGCTACTCAACCCCAAGGCCAAGGACGAGGAGACGCTCGCGCTCATCCAGCACCTCACCCCCAGCCAGCGCTTTGACAAGCTGCTCGAGAACCAGCAGGTTCTAGCCGAGCCCATTGTGCGCAACGGCAAAAAGGCCACCGTCGGTTATTGCCCCGATGTATGGGGAGCCTGGGAGTAGCTTGTGTTATTTGCCGGCTCGTGGGTATAAGAGCGGGCGTTTGGCATAAGATTCAACTGTAAGCCATGTCTAACAAAGGAGGGCACATGCCCAACAAACCCGTGAAGATCATCATGCTTACCGGATACCTCGGTGCCGGCAAGACCACGCTGCTCAACCACATCCTCGCTAACGACGGCGGCATCCGCGCCGCCGTGATCGTCAACGATATCGGCGAGATCAACGTCGACGCCAGCCTTATCGCCGACGGCGGCCTTTCCGAGACCGATGACCTCATCCCGCTCACCAACGGCTGCATCTGCTGCACGCTTTCGGATGACCTGGCCAACCAGCTGCAGGGCATCGCCGATTCGGGCAACTTCGACTACATCATCATCGAGGCATCGGGCATTTGCGAGCCTATCCCCATCGCCTACACCATCTCGAGCTTCTGCGACGAGGCCAAGGTGGGCGGCGAGCCCAAGCTCGCGCTCGACAACATCGTGGCCGTGGTCGACTGCGCCCGCATGTACGACGAGTTCAACGGCGGTCGCGACCTGCTGGCCGAGGATATCGACGAGGACGACATCGAAAGCCTGCTCATCCAGCAGATCGAATTCTGCTCCACGCTGATCCTCAACAAGACCGATACCGTGACGCCCGAGCAGATCGCCGAGCTCAAGGCCATCGTGCGCAGCCTGCAGAAGGACGCCGTGATTGTCGAGGCCCAAAACGGCGAGGTCCCCATGGAGGAGCTGCTCGACACCGACCGCTTCGACTTTATGCGCGCCTACAACTCCGCCGCCTGGATCGAGGCCATGGAGCATCCCGAGGAGCACGACGACCCCGAGGTGCTCGAGTACGACATCGAGACCTTTGTGTACTCGCGCCGCAAGCCGTTTGACCTGCAGAAGTTCACCAATTTTGTTGAGCAGGAGTGGCCCGACGAGGTCATCCGCGTCAAGGGTCCGCTGTGGCAGACCGGCGATCCGGACATGTGCTACATGTTTGAGCAGGCCGGCCACCAGATGCGCCTGATGGAGAACGGCCTGTTTGTCGATTCGGCGCCCGAGGGCGAGAAGCAGAAGATCATCGACGAGAACCCCGAGATCATGCAGATTTGGGACGACGAGACGGGCGACCGCATGACGAGCCTGTGCATCATCGGCCGTCACATGGACAAGGATGCGCTCATCGCCTCCCTCGATGCCTGCCTGACCGACTGGCACCGCGCCTAGGTTTATCCAAGCGGGCATTTTTCCGCCTATGTAACCGCCAAACCACCACGAAGGCGCCTGTCCCCTTCGTGGTGGTTTTTCATTCCGAGCCAAGGAGATTCATGTTCAACATCGTGCTGTATGCGCCCGAGATTCCGGCAAACACGGGTAACATCGGCCGCACCTGCGTGGTCACTGGCGCCTGCCTGCATCTGGTGGAGCCACTGGGCTTTTCGCTCGATGACAAGACGGTGCGTCGCGCCGGCCTGGGCTACTGGCAAAACTTGGACGTGACGACCTATGCCGGCTGGGAGGATTTCCTTGCCCGCAACGGCCTCTCCCCCGCCGACGAGCGCCTGCATCTGCTGACCAAAAAGGCACGCCGCACCTATGCGCAAAGTACCTACCGCAATGGCGACTACTTGGTCTTTGGCAGCGAGAGCTCAGGGATTCCCGAGCCACTGCTTGCCGCGGCGCCTGAGCGCTGCGAGCGTATCCCGATGCTGCGCGATTGCGACTCACTCGATAACGCCGAGGCCTGGGAAGCCCGCGAGGAATCGCTGGGGCATACCGAGGACAGCCACGAGGCCATCCTTCAGCAGGATATTTGCGGCAACTTCGTCAATCCGGACGACTACCGCATCAGCGCACTCAACCTCTCCAACAGCGCCGCCATCGTCCTCTACGAAGCCCTGCGCCAAACAGGCTTTCCGGGAATGTGACAAAGGGACAGTCTCGTTGTCATATCGGACAATTGTCACATTGACACCCTTCAAACGAAATCAGAGATGCCCGCTATCGCAACGTAAGGCATCGCGATAGCGGGCATTCAGCTGAATCAGTAATTTGATTTCAAAGGTAGATATTAATCTTCGAATTCGACATTGACCCTTACGTCTGGACCACAGAACGTCGACACCTGCTTTTTCACCAGTTTTACTGCACGTTCATCAGATTTTTCCAGCATGCCACTTTCTTGAACCTTTTGCCTCTGGTCCTTATCAGCCTGCTGAAGCAATTTATTTAAATCGTCCGTACTGACCTGATTCCAATTAAGAAAACCATTGTCCTCAACGTACTTTTTAAGCGAGTTCGGATCCGTTGACAACGTCACGATCTCGGAATGCGGAAGCGTAACATTAACAGATTTTATTACCGACTCGTTGTTTTTCGAACGATGGACTTTGACCTTCAGGTTCTCATCGTCTACGTTCAGGCCGATATCCGCCTTGCCATCGATGGTCGCTACATATCGCTTAGTAGTAAATGGGTTGTTAAAACCAAACGGATTCCCTGCATCGTCAATATATAGAACCTGAGTAAAATCGTATTCGTAGGTAAGCAACTTCGTTACCGGCTTAATTTCTTCCCGAATCGAATCATCGCTTATAACGGTCTGATCGCGCGTCAACCACAGGTACACGCAGCCGCCGCAAGCTGCAATCAAGCCTAACGCCAATAGGGCGACAATTATCTTCTGGCCAATTGTTTTAAACGGATTGGAAACGCTCATTTAGCCCTTGTCCTCCAGTTGTCCTCAGGGTAATTACGGACTCAATTCATTTATATTGGGTTTTGATGTCAACCAATTCAGAAAGGAAGGACTTAAATCCAACATAATATAAATACACATTCATACGTTAATTTAATACCTATTCTGCTGCACGTAACTTCAGAAAGATTGGGGCACAGACCATAGGCCGGCACCCCAATCCATACATAGGCATCATAACGCGTTGATCATTCGATCATATGCCCACGTTAATCAACTGAAACGCTGACGTCCATCCGCTGATCTCGGTCGCTATATCCGATCATCAGTTCCCGTCCCTTTTTATCCTTTGCGCAAAAACTGCTGTCATACGAATATTCGATGTCCTTGTATCCCTTTTTCTTGCAAGCTTTGATGTATTTGTCGTACCCATCACAATCGATGCCAAATGCGACAAACGAAAGACAGTCTTTTTCGTCTAACGACGTATAAACGATAGGGCAGTCAGGCTTCGGCAAGGATTTTGCAAGGGCTTTTGTTGGCCAGTCATACGCCTTGACACCGCCCTTTGATGAAGTCGTATAGGTTTTCGACTTGAAACTATAGTACTCGAGATATATCTTTCCATCGCCGCCTAGATAGGCAATAGTCGCCACTGAAGGCTCCATCAGGTCATATTGATTCTGCTGGGCATTGGCGACATAGTCACCATGGGTAATGCACGGAACGCTATCAACTGATTCTCGCTTCTCGACGATTCGCTGGCTATCCGCCGTCATTTTCAGCGTTGAATAATCGTGCGCAGCCTCTTCCTCATCAAAAACGTCAGTAAACAGAAGTTTCTGTTCGTCAGTCAACTCCCCTTTCGGCTCAAACTGAATAGTGAACTGAGCAATATCGAAGCTCGATTTATTGTCATATTCAAATGTCATCATCTCGACGCCATCAACAACGCCTTCTGAGACGCTCCAGTTTAGTTGATCGATTTTTACTGCTGTCTCTTATACACATCTCCGAGCCCACGAGACTCCTGAGCATCTCG